>CALGOD010000071.1 GCA_937957845.1 uncultured Nocardiopsis sp. | reverse complement strand
CACCATCGAGCGCGGCAAACTGTGGATGCTGCAGACCCGCGTGGGCAAGCGCACGGCCGCGGCCGCGTTCCGTATCGCCGACCAGCTCCTCGACCAGGAGATGATCACCCTGGAGGAGGCGGTCCAGCGGGTCACCGGAGACCAACTGGCGCAGTTGATGTTCCCCCGCTTCGACGAGAGGGTCGCCTCCGGCCCCGACGTCCACCGCCTCGGGCGCGGAATGAACGCCTCTCCCGGCGCCGCCGTCGGCAAGGCCGTCTTCGACTCCTACACCGCCGTCAAGTGGTCGCGCAGCGGTGAACGGGTCATCCTGTGCCGCCGCGAGACCAACCCCGACGACCTTGAGGGCATGATCGCCGCGGAGGGCATCCTCACCAGCCGGGGCGGCAAGACCTCGCACGCGGCCGTGGTCGCCCGTGGCATGGGCAAGACCTGTGTGTGCGGCGCCGAGGAACTCGACATCGACACCAAGAACCGGCGCATGACCGCGCCCGGTGGCGAGGTGATCGAGGAGGGCGACGTCATCTCCATCGACGGCACCAGCGGAACGGTCTTCCTCGGTGAGGTCCCCGTGGTGGACTCCCCGGTCGTCCGTTACTTCGAGGGTGAGATCGACCCGGCCTCCGACCAGGCGGACGATCTCGTGCGCGCCGTGGACCGCCTCATGCACTATGTCGACGCCGCCCGCCGCATGCGCGTGCGCGCCAACGCCGACACCCCCCAGGACGCCGCGCGCGCCCGCCGCATGGGCGCCCAGGGCATCGGGCTGTGTCGTACCGAGCACATGTTCCTGGGGGACCGCCGCCAACTGGTCGAAACGCTCATCCTCGCCGACACCGAGGACGAGCAGGTCCAGGCCCTGGAGGAACTGCTGCCCCTGCAGCGCGAGGACTTCGGTGGGATCCTGGAGGCCATGGACGGCCTGCCGGTGACCGTGCGCCTGCTCGACCCCCCGTTGCACGAGCTCCTGCCCGACATCACCGAGCTCTCGGTGCGCGTCGCCGTGGCCGAGGCGCGCGGCGAGAGCCACGAGAACGACCTGCGCCTGCTCCAGGCGGTCCACAAACTGCACGAACAGAACCCGATGCTGGGTCTGCGCGGGGTGCGTCTGGGTCTGGTCGTCCCGGGGCTTTTCACCATGCAGGTGCGCGCCGTCGCACAGGCCGCCGTGGACCGCGTCAAAGCGGGCGGGCGACCTCGACCCGAGATCATGATCCCGCTCGTGGGCACCGTGCAGGAGCTGGAGATCATCCGGGAGGACGGACTGCGCGTGCTCGAGGAGGTGTCACGGGAGAGCGGTGTCGAGTTGGACTTCCCGATCGGCACGATGATCGAACTGCCGAGGGCCGCCCTGACCGCGGGGCAGATCGCCGAGAACGCCGACTTCTTCTCCTTCGGTACCAACGACCTCACCCAGACGGTCTGGGGGTTCTCCCGCGACGACGTGGAGGCCTCCTTCTTCTCCGCCTACCTGGAGAAGGGGGTCTTCGGGGTGTCGCCCTTCGAGTCCTTGGACGTGGAGGGAGTGGGCCGCCTGGTCGATATCGCCGCGAAGGAGGGGCGGGCCGCCAGCCCGGGGATCAAGCTCGGTGTGTGCGGTGAACACGGAGGAGACCCCGCCTCGGTGCACTTCTTCCACAAGGTCGGTCTGGACTACGTCTCCTGCTCCCCCTTCCGGGTACCCGTCGCCCGGCTGGAGGCGGGACGGGCGGCCGCCCACTCCGCGCGTTGACCTTCGGAACCGCGGGCGTGGTGGCGGAGACCACCGCGCCCGCGGTGCTCATGGGTGGAGGAAATGTTCCGGACACGCCCTAGACTCATCCCGGTCGGCGGTCACGCGTTCGAAAATAAGCTGTGATCTGTCCGTGATGTATTCTGGCCGCCAAGTAGATCATCCGTTCCCCCCTTCTCCTCGCACCCCGAGAAGCAAGGTGCGCCGACACCTTCCTCCGCCACGGCCCCTCGGCCGAGATCACCGCGAACCAGTGGTGGGCGGAGACCGTCCCAGTGGGGGTGGGAGCCCCCCGATCAGAGAAACTGTGCGGAGGTGAGCCGGTGCGAACGGCGAACGACGGCCTTGGCGAGGAGCCGTGGGACGATCCGGCCGCTGCCTCCTCTCCCGACGACGAGGCCACTCGGATCTTCTCTCGTGAGGCCTTTTCCCTGGCCTCCGCGGCCCCCGACGCGGACACCACACGTGAGTTCGCCCGTGAGACGCCCGACGAGACAACCCGGGCCTTCCGACGGGAGGAGTCCGCGGAGGTCTCCGGAACCCGCGAGTTCACCCGGTCCGACCCGGACTTCGACGGTCTCTACGAGGTTCCGGCCGGCTCCGAAGGAGAGTGGGCGCCGGGCCGCAAGGCCGAGGAGGCCGGACCGTCGAGCGTCGACTTCACCCGTCGCTTCGTTCGTGAACGTCCGCCCGGCCGCGGCCGGGTCCCACGTTCGATGGAACGGGAGCCGGAGGAGACACCGCCCACCGCGGAGCCCCGCGGTCGGCGGACGTCGCCTCCCCGTCCACGCAGGCCTCGCCGCCGCTTCCGTCTGCGATGGGCGATCACCCTGGTGCTGCTCATCGTCCTGGCCCTTCCCCCCGCCACCTGGGGCTGGGTCTGGTACACCGCACGGCAGGACGACCGCACGGCCTCCGACGCCATCATCGTGCTCGGCGCCAGCCAGTACAACGGTGTCCCCTCACCCGTCTTCGAGGCCCGACTGCGCCAGGCCCAGGAGCTCTACCTGGAAGGTGTCGCCCCCGTCATCATCACCGTCGGCGGCAAGCAGCCCGGCGACAACTTCACCGAGGCGGCCTCGGGCCGCAACTGGTTGATCGAGGTGGGGGTCCCCTCCGAGCAGATCATCGCGGTGGAGGAGGGCAGTGACACCCTCCAGAGCATCCAGGCCGTCTCCCTGGTCTTCGAGGAGCGTTCCTGGGAGACGGCCATCCTCGTCTCCGACCCCTGGCACAGCCTGCGCTCCAAGCGCATGGCGGCCGACCACGGCATCGAGGCGGGCACCTCGCCCTCCCGTTCGGGTCCCGCGGTCATCGAGCGCCGTACCCAGGTGTGGTACATCACCAGGGAGACCGCCTCGCTCTGGTACTACTGGATCTTCAACAACAGCAGCGACATCCAGGTCAACGCCGCCTGACCAGCGCGGACGGACAGGTGTTGTCGTAGCCGGGAAGTAGAGTCGTACCCGATGACGAACCACGTCCGCGAAGGCGGAGCGCCCGGATACACGGCGCATGACACCGAACGCAGGACACGGGAGAACCGTAAGAACCGCGCTCGGGATCCCTTCGAACGCGATCGTGCCAGGGTCCTGCACAGTTCCGCGCTACGTCGCCTGGCCGCCAAGACCCAGGTGGTCCAGCCCGGAGTGAGCGACTTCCCGCGCACCCGCCTCACCCACTCCCTGGAGTGCGCCCAGATCGGCCGTGAGCTCGGTCAGGCGCTGGGCTGTGATCCCGACCTGGTGGAGGCGGCCTGCCTCTCCCACGACCTCGGCCATCCGCCCTTCGGCCACAACGGCGAGCGCGCCCTGGACGAGGCCGCCGCCGCGTGCGGCGGGTTCGAGGGCAACGCCCAGAGTCTGCGCCTGCTGGTGCGACTGGAGGGCAAGGTCATCGACGCCGACGGGCGCGGCGCAGGGCTCAACCTCACGCGCGCCACCCTCGACGCCACCGTCAAGTACCCCTGGCGCCGTGGTGAGGGCGGCCGCACCCACAAGTTCAACTGCTATCCCGACGACACCGAGGTGTTCACCTGGTTGCGTCAGGGAGCGCCTCGGAACCGCACCTGCTTCGAGGCTCAGGTCATGGACTGGGCCGACGACGTCGCCTACTCCGTCCACGATGTGGAGGACGCCCTGCACGCGGGGCTCGTGGACCCCGCCGCGCTGCACAGCGCCGCCGAACGTGCCGAGATCGTCCGTATCGCGGCCGAACACTACTGCGACGCCGACCCCGCCGAGCTCGACGAGGTCTTCACCGCACTGGTCTCCGCCCCCGCCTGGCCCCGCGAGTTCACCGGGGACCTGCCCTCCCTGGCGGCCCTGAAGAACCTCACCAGCGAACTCATCGGCCGTTTCTGTCGGGAGGCGGAGGAGGCCACCCGCGCCGCCCACGGTCCCGGACGTCTCACCCGCTACGGCGCCGACCTCATCGTGCCGCGCCGCCCGTTGCTGGAATGCGCCCTTCTCAAGGCGGTCGCGGCCCACTTCGTGCTCTCCCGGGAGGAGGCCCTGGCCTACCAGGCGCAGGAGCGGCGTCTGATCACCGAACTGGTCGAGGCCCTGTGGAAGAGCGCCCCGGAAGGACTCGACCCCCAGTTCCGCGCCGCCTTCGCCGAGGCCGGGGACGAAACGGCCGCCCTGCGGGTGGTGATCGACCAGGTGGCCTCGCTCACCGACACCTCCGCCACCGCCCTGCACGCCCGCATGGTGGGTTGACGCGCCTCCCGGTTTCGGGGAAGGGGGGTTGACTTTCCGTATGTGAGCGCTAACACTGTTGCGCACCTCACATGACCCCTTGGAGGTGCGTCCAGTTGAACCCAGGTGACCGTACCCCCGTCATGGCGGACGTGGCCCGGTTGGCCGGAGTCTCCCACCAGACGGTCTCCCGTGTCGTCAACGGCCATCCCAACGTCCGTGAGGAAACGGTCCTGCGGGTACGGCGCGCGATCGACGAACTCGGATACCACCGCAACCCGACGGCGAGGGCACTGGTCACCCGCCGGACCAACGTGCTCGGCGTCATCGCCTTCGACACCACGCTCTTCGGTCCCGCGCAGACCCTGGCGGGCATCGAACGCGCGGCACGCGAAGAGGGCTACTTCCTGAGCATGGTCACCTTGGACGACGTGTCGCCGGACGGGGTCGTCGCGGCGGCCGATTATCTGGTCCAGCAGTCCGTCGAAGGTTGTGTGGCGATCGCCCCGCAACGCAGCCTGGTCGAGGCACTGGCCGCGGTGCGGGGCCCACGCCCCCTCGTCGCCGTGGAGGGCGGGGAGGGCTCGGGCCTTCCCGTCGTGTGCGTGGACCAGGTCCAAGGCTCCTACGACGCCGTGCGACACCTGCTCGCACTGGGCCACAGCACCGTCCACCACATCGAGGGAGCTCCCCTGTGGCTGGAGTCGGAGGCCCGCGTGGTCGGGTGGCGCCGGGCGCTCACCGAGGCCGGGGCGCCGATTCCCGAACCGCTCCAGGGTGACTGGAGCCCCCGATCCGGCTACGAGCTGGGCCGCCGACTGGTGGCCCGGCGGGCCGCGGGGGAGCGCGTCACGGCCGTCTTCGTCGGCAACGACCAGATGGCCATAGGGCTGCTGCGCGCCCTGTACGAGGCGGGGCTGCGCGTGCCCGGGGACGTCAGCGTGGTCGGCTTCGACGACGTGCCCGAGGCGGAGTTCCTCACCCCCTCCCTGACCACCGTCTTCCAGGACTTCGCCCAGGTGGGCAAGGAGAGCCTGGCACTGCTGCTCGGCGAGATCGACGCCCAGCGCAACGGCTCCGCGGCCTCCTCCCGGGCCGGCCGCAGAGTCGTTCCGGCCCGGCTGCGGATCCGGGGCAGCAGCGGCCCCCCACCCCCCTGACGCCTTCGCCCGCCCCCGTCCGACCGTTCGCCTCCCCGCCTCCGAGACTCCGCCCCCACCGGAAGGGATTCCTTCGTGGACCGAAATGTTAGCGCTCACATTCCTTCCCCCTCCGAGGCCGTGGTCCTCGGGGTGGACTTCGGTACCCTCTCCGGCCGTGTCGTGGTGGTCAGGGTCGACGACGGCGCCGAACTCGCCTCGGCCGCCCACGCCTACCGGCACGGCGTCATCACCGACCGCCTGCCCGGATCGGAGCGGGCCCTGGAGCCCGAGACCGCCCTGCAGTGCCCCGAGGACTACCGTGAGGTCCTGCGCACGGCCGTCCCCGAAGCGCTGCGCGCCGGAGGAGTCCTTCCCGAACAGGTCATCGGCATCGGCACCGACTTCACCTCCTGCACCTTCCTGCCGGTGACCTCGGAGGGCACACCGCTGTGCGAGATCCCCGAGCTGGCCCGGCGCCCGCACGCCTGGCCCAAACTGTGGCGTCACCACGCCGCCCAACCCGAGGCCGACCGGATCAACGCCCTGGCGGCGGAGCGCGGAGAGAAGTGGCCGGCCCGCTACGGAGGAAGGATCTCCTCCGAGTGGCAGTTCGCCAAGGCACTGCAGGTCTTGGAGGACGACCCCGAGATCTATGAGCGAACCGACCGCTGGATCGAGGCCGCCGACTGGATCGTGTGGCAGCTGTGCGGACGCGAGACCCGCAACGTCGCCACCGCCGGGTACAAGGGTCTCCACCAGGACGGCGCCTGGCCCTCCACGGACTTCCTGGCGGCCCTGGATCCCCGTTTCGCCGGTTTCGTCCAGGACAAGCTCGCCCACCCCCTGTCGCAGCTCGGTGAGCGCGCGGGCCCCCTCACCGCCCAGGCCGCCTCCTGGACCGGTCTTCCCGAGGGCATCCCGGTCGCCGTCGGCAACATCGACGCACACGTCACCGCGGCCACCGCGCAGACGACCGGATCCGGACGGATGCTCGCCATCATGGGCACCAGCACCTGTCATGTCATGAACTCCGACGTCCTGGCCGAGGTGCCCGGTATGTGCGGCCTGGCCTACGGCGGCATCACTCCCGGGGCATGGGGGTACGAGGCCGGACAGAGCGGAGTCGGTGACATCTTCGGCTGGTTCGCCGACTCCTACGCACCGCCCGCCTACCACGACGAGGCACGCGAACGCGGACTCACCCTGCACGAACTGCTCACCGCCAAGGCCGAGAGAGCGGCGGTGGGAGAGCACGGACTCCTCGCCCTGGACTGGCACAGCGGCAACCGTTCGGTCCTGGTGGACCACGACCTTTCGGGGGTCCTGGTCGGTATGACCCTGGACACCCGGCCCGAAGAGGTCTACCGGGCGCTGGTCGAGGCCACCGCGTTCGGTACCCGCACCATCGTCGAGGCCTTCGCCTCCTCCGGGGTCCCGGTGCACGACCTCACCATCGGTGGCGGCATGGTCCGTAACCCCTTCGTCCTCCAGGTCTACGCCGACGTGCTCGACCGGCCCCTGCGCGTCGTGGCCTCCGAGTACGGCTGCGCCGTCGGAGCGGCCATCCACGCAGCCGTCGCGGCGGGGGCCTACCCCGACATCCACGCCGCGTCCGAGGCCATGGGCCGTGTCCGGGAGGAGGCCGTCGTTCCCGACCCCGCACGCGCCGTCGTCTACGACGAGCTCTACTCCGTCTACTCCGAACTCCACGACCACTTCGGCCGGGGCGGCAGCCGCAGCCTGCACCGTCTGAGAGCCCTGCGCAACGCCGTCCTGGCCCGGGCACAGGACGGCACCGAGAAGGGAGAGCGATGACCATCCACGCATCCGAGGCGGTCCCAGAGGAGTTCCGAGAGGAGGTGGAGCACCTGAGAGAACAGGTGTGCGCCCTGCACTCCGAGCTGATCCGCTGGAACCTGGTCACCTGGACCAGCGGTAATATCTCGGCCCGTGTCCCTGGCGCGGACCTGATGGTGATCAAGCCCAGCGGCGTCTCCTACGACGACCTCGCACCGGACGACATGGCCGTGTGCGACCTGTACGGCCGGGTCGTCGAAGGGCGACGAAAACCCTCCAGCGACACCTCCTCCCACGCCCACATCTACCGTGCCCGCCCCGACGTCGGCGCCGTCGCGCACACGCACAGCCCCTACGCCACAGCCTGGGCCGCGCGCGGCGAGGCCATCCCGTGCGCCATCACCGCCATGGCCGACGAGTTCGGCGGCGACATACCCGTCGGCCCCCTCGCCCTCATCGGCGGAGACGACATCGGACAGGGCGTGGTCACCACCCTGGAGGGCCACCGTTCGCCCGCGGTCCTCATGCGAGGCCACGGTGTGTTCACCGTCGGAGCCGACGCCAGGGACGCGGTCAAGGCCGCGGTGATGTGCGAGGACGTCGCCCGCACCGTGCACATCGCCCGCCAGGGCGGTCCCCTCCGACGCCTGCCCCAAGAACACATCGACGCGCTCCACCACCGCTACCAGAACGTCTACGGCCAGTAAGGAAGTACGTCTCGTGTCCGTACCCGCAGCCCCGGCCACCGACCACCCGCCCGTCCAGGTCCACCGTCCCCGTATCGGCCTGCTCGGGATCATGCAGCCGCTCTACGACGACATGATCCCGGGTATCACCGAGCACCAGGCGGCCTACGCCGCACGCGTCGCCGACCGGCTCTCCGACGTCGCCGAGTGGACCGTCGGCCCGCCGGTGCGCGGGCGGGCCGACGCCGAAGCGGTGGCGCGCGACTTCGAGGCCGCGGGACTCGACGGCGTCATGGTCGTCATGCTCACCTACGGTCCCTCCCTGCGTGTCACCCGCGTGCTCGCCGACATGCGGCTGCCCGTCGTCCTGGCCAACATCCAGCCCGATCCCGAGGTCGACCCCTCCTGGGACATGGCGGACATGACCTACAACCAGGGCGTCCACGGAGCCCAGGACACCGCCAACGCCATGGTGCGCGCGGGTGTGCCCTTCGAGGTCGTCACCGGTGACTGGCGCAGTGCCGAGTTCGCCTCGCGTGTGGACCGCTGGGCACGGGCGGCCCGCGCGGTCACGGCGCTGCGATCCCTGCGGGTCGGCGTGTTCGGCCACCCCATGAACGGCATGGGCGACGCCCGCGTGGACGAGACCGCCCTGCTGCGCGTACTCGGCCCGGAGGTCCACGTCATCTCGCCGGGGGTCCTGCACCGGACGATGGCCGGCCTGTCCGACGAGGCGGTCACGGACCTCATGGACTGGGAGGACCGGGTGTTCGAGGTCGACGGGCGCCTGTCCACGGAGGAACGCGTCGACCACGCTCGTATGCAGCTGGGCATCGAACGACTCCTGGAGGAGAGCGGCTGCGGTGCCTACTCCACCCACTTCGACGCGATCGGTGAGGACGGACGTTTCGCCCGCCTGCCGATGGCCGCGGCCTCCACCCTGATGGCCAAGGGGTACGGGTTCGCGGGCGAGGGCGACGTCCTGGCGGCCTCCATGGTCTACGCGGGACACCAGCTCGCCGGAGACGGCCACTTCACCGAGATGTACGCGATGGACTTTCCCAGCGACTCCATCCTCATGAGCCACATGGGAGAGGGCAACTGGAGGGTCGCGCGTGGGGACGAACCGATCCGTCTCATCAAACGCCCCCTGGGCATCGGTGGCCTGGACGACCCGCCGACCCTGCTGTTCCGCTACCGGCCGGGACCGGCCACCCTGGCCTCGTTGGTCGCCCTCGGTGGTGAGCGCTTCCGCGTGGTCGTGGCCCAAGGCGAGGTCATCGACACACCCGCGCTGCCTTCCCTGGAGATGCCCTACGGCCGGTTCCGCCCCGACAGTGGCGTGCGCGGATGCATGGACGCCTGGCTGCGCTCGGGCGGTACCCACCACATGGTCATGAACACCGGAGCCCGCGCCGAGGACTGGCGGGTCCTGTGCGAACTCTCCGGTGTCGAGTACGTCCGGGTCTGAACCGTCGGACACGTCCCCCCACGGGGTTCCCAGGCGACGAGCGCCCACACACGGCGGCCGGTTCCGGCCACATCGCGAGGACGTCCGGGCAAGACCCGGGGCCGGCGGGCAGGATCGTCAGTCGACCGCCCCGAAGAACCCAGTGAGGACGACCCCCGAAGACACGACGTTCTCGAGCAGCCCCCATCACGAGGAGACCCCTTGCTCCACGCCTCCCTCAGCGCCGACGCGGTCACCCCGCTCTCTCCCGTCCACCGCCGTACCTTCGGCTCCTTCGTCGAACACATGGGACGTTGCGTCCACACCGGCGTCTACGAACCCGACCACCCAACCGCCGACGCCGACGGGTTCCGCGGCGACGTCGCGGCCCTGGTCCGCGAACTGGGCGTGACCACCGTGCGCTACCCCGGTGGCAACTTCGTCTCCGGCCACCGCTGGGAGGACGGGGTCGGACCCAAGGACCGACGTCCGGTACGCCGGGACCTGGCCTGGCACGCCATCGAGACCAACCAGTTCGGCCTCGACGAGTTCGTCACCTGGTGCAGGCGGTCGGACATCGAACCGATGATGGCCGTCAACCTCGGCACACGCGGACTCCAGGAGGCCCTGGACCTGCTGGAGTACGCCAACCATCCGGGCGGTACCCACCTGTCGGACCTTCGCGCCGCCCACGGACACCCCGACCCTCACGACATCCGTATGTGGTGCCTGGGCAACGAGATGGACGGCCCCTGGCAGATCGGCCACTTGGACGCCCGCTCCTATGGGCGCAAGGCCGCTCAGGTCGCCCGTGCCATGAGGATGGCCGACCGCGATCTGGAACTGGTCGTGTGCGGCAGCTCGAACTCCTCCATGCCGACCTTCGGCACATGGGAGGCCACCGTCCTGGAGGAGGCCTACGACGCCGTCGACCACATCTCGCTGCACGCCTACTACGAGGAGCACGAAGGCGACCTGGCCGGCTTCCTCGGCTCGGTCACGGACATGGATCGCTTCATCGACTCCGTGGTCTCCACCGCCGACGCCGTCGGCGCGAGACTGCGGGAGCGCAAACGCATCCAGCTCTCCTTCGACGAGTGGAACGTGTGGTACATGAGCCGCCACCACGCACAGGCCGCCGCCCGGCCCACGGACGACTGGCGTGTCGCGCCCAGGGTCATCGAGGACCGGTACAACGTGGCCGACGCGGTCGTGGTCGGCAACATGCTCATCAGCCTGCTCCGGCACAGCGACCGCGTCACCGCGGCCTGCCAGGCACAGCTGGTCAACGTGATCGCACCGATCATGACCGAGCCCGGTGGGCCGGCCTGGCGACAGACCACCTTCCACCCCTTCGCCCTGACCGCCGCCTCGGCGGCGGGCCACGTGCTGCACACCGACGTCGACTGCCCGGTTCAGGACACCGCCAGGTACGGCGAGGTCCCCGTGGTCGACGCCGCCCTCACCCACGACCCCGAGGACGGGCGTGCCGCCCTGTTCGTCGTCAACCGCTCCACCGAACGACCCCTCACCCTCCGAGCCGACCTGCGCGACCTCGCCCCCGAGGGCGTCTCCGAAGCGCTCACCCTCACCGACGACGACGTGTACGCGACCAACACCATGGACGACCCCGACCGGATCGTGCCCCGACCCAACACGACGGTCCGACTCGACGGAGGGCGCCTCACGGTGACCCTGCCGCCGGTGTCCTGGACCGTCCTCACCCTGTCGACCAGCCGCAACTGACCGGAAGGCGTAACCGACATGACCCCCCGTATCGCACCATCACTGGCCCTGTTCGGCGTGACACTCCTGCTCACCGCCTGCGGCGGCGTCGGCGACGCCGCCCGTCCCACCGGTGAGGAGGGGACCGTCGGCATCGCCATGCCCACACAGTCCTCCGAACGTTGGATCAACGACGGAGCCAACATGGTCGCCGAGTTCGAGGAACGCGGCTTCGGCGCGGACCTGCAGTACGCCGAGGACGTCGTGGAGGACCAGGTGTCCCAGATCGAGAACATGATCACCAGGGGCGCCGACGTCCTGGTCATCGCCGCCATCGACGGCGAGGCACTCGGAGACGTGCTCGACATGGCCGCCTCCAACGACATCCCCGTGATCGCCTACGACCGTCTCATCCGCGGCAGCGAGAACGTCGACTACTACGCCACCTTCGACAACTTCGAGGTCGGTGTGCTCCAGGGCCGCTACATCGAGGAGGCCCTCGACCCGGAGAAGGAGGAAGGACCCTTCAACATCGAGCTGTTCGGCGGTTCGCCCGACGACAACAACGCCTACTTCTTCAACGACGGGGCGATGTCGGTGCTCCAACCCCACATCGACGACGGCGTCCTGCGGGTCCGCAGCGGTCAGACCTCCATGGAGCAGATCGCGACCCAGCGCTGGGACGGCTCCATCGCCCAGGCCCGCATGGACAACCTGCTCAGCGCCCACTACTCCGACGAGAACGTGCACGCGGTCCTGTCCCCCTACGACGGGATCAGCCTCGGCGTCATCGAGTCCCTGCGCGCGGTCGGCTACGGCAGTGAGGATCGCCCACTGCCCGTGGTCACCGGACAGGACGCCGAGGTCGCCTCGGTCAAGTCGATCATCGCGGGGGAGCAGACCCAGACGGTGTTCAAGGACACCCGGGCCCTGGCCGCCCAGACGGTCGACATGGTCGAGGCGCTCCTGGCGGGAGAAGAGGTCCCGGTCAACGACACCGAGACCTACGACAACGGGGTCAAGGTCGTGCCCTCCTACCTGCTCGAACCCGTGTCGGTCGACATCGACAACTACCACGAGGTGCTCGTCGGCAGCGGTTACTACGAGGAGTCCGACCTCTGATGACGGCCGCGGACGCGCGGCCCGCCTCCCACGGCGGGCCGCTTCTGACGATGCGGGACATCCGCAAGGACTTTCCCGGCGTGCGAGCCCTCGACGAGGTCTCTCTGAGTGTCGAGCACGGCCACATCCACGCCTTGATGGGGGAGAACGGGGCCGGCAAGTCCACCCTGATGAAGGTGCTCAGCGGTGTCCATCCCGTGGGCTCCTACACCGGTGAGATCCTCCTCGACGGCCGACCCTGCGCCTTCTCCGGTGTCGCCGACAGCGAACGCGCCGGGATCGCCATCATCCACCAGGAACTGGCACTCATCCCGCAGCTGTCCATCAGCGAGAACGTCTTCCTCGGCCACGAACGGGCCCGGTACGGCGTCATCGACCGGGACGCCACCCACGCCCGGGCGCGGGAGCTGATGCTCCGTGTCGGCCTCGACGAGAACCCCGCCACCCCCGTCTCCGCACTGAGCGTGGGCGCCCGACAACTGGTGGAGATCGTCAAGGCCCTGGCCAAGAGCGTGCGGCTGCTCATCCTGGACGAACCGACCTCGGCGCTGAACGAGGCGGAGAGCGCCCGCCTGCTCGAACTCCTCCTGGACCTGCGCGGACAGGGGGTGACGTGCATCCTCATCTCGCACAAGCTCGGCGAGGTCATGCGGGTGTGCGACGAGGTCACCATCCTGCGCGACGGGCGCACCATCGAGACCCTGGCCGTGGAACGTGACGCGGAGGGCGTCCCCTCCGTCGACGAGGATCGCGTCATCCGCGGCATGGTCGGTCGCGAACTCGACCAGCGCTACCCCGACCGGATCGGGAAGGTCGGCGGGACGCGCTTCGAGGTCCGTGACTGGACCGTGGACCACCCGACCCAGGCCGGTCGGCGCATGGTCGACGGGGTCGACCTGACCGTGCGCGAAGGCGAGGTCGTGGGCATGGCGGGACTGATGGGCGCGGGCCGGACCGAGTTCGCCATGAGCCTGTTCGGTCGCTCCTACGGCCGTCACGTTCGCGGCGGCCTGTTCAAGGACGGCGTGGAACTGCCCACCGGAAACGTCGCGGAGGCCGTGCGGGGCGGCATCGCCTACGTGCCCGAGGACCGCAAGTCCCTCGGACTGCTGCTCGACGACGACATCCGCCACAACATCACGCTCGCCGGACTGGGCCGGGTGTCCCGGCGCGGGATCCTCGACCCGGGGCTGGAGACCGTGGAGGCCACGCGCATGAGCGAGCGGATGCGGGTCAGAAGCCACGGCACGACCCAGACCGTGCGCACCCTCAGCGGAGGCAACCAGCAGAAGGTCGTGCTCGGCAAGTGGATGTTCACCCGGCCCGAACTGTTGATCCTGGACGAACCCACCCGGGGCATCGACGTCGGTGCCAAGTACGAGATCTACCTCATCGTGCGTCGACTCGCCGCAGCGGGCGCCTGTGTGCTGCTCATCTCCTCCGAGCTGCCCGAGATCCTCGGTATGTGCGACCGGATCTACACGATGTGCGAGGGGCGCGTCACCGGAGAGGTGCCCGGAGAGGGAGCCGACCAGGAAACCCTCATGAGACTGATGACACGAACCGGGGGCCTCCCGTGAAAGAGACGACCACGACCTCCCGACCGTCCCGGCTCGGCTCGGTGCTGATGCGGGACAACGCCCGCCAGTACGGCATGGCCATCGCCCTGGTCGCCATCATCGTGCTGTTCCAGATCCTGACCGGGGGACTCCTGCTCACCCCGCTCAACGTCACCAACCTGATCATGCAGAACTCCTACATCCTGATTCTGGCGATCGGGATGATGCTGGTGATCATCACCGGTCACATCGACCTGTCGGTCGGGTCGGTGGTGGCCTTCACCGGCGCTGTCTCGGCGATCATGCTGACCTCGTGGGGACTGCCCACGCTCATGGTGGTGCCGGCGGTACTGCTTCTGGGCGGACTCATCGGCGCCTGGCAGGGGTTCTGGGTGGCCTACGTGCGCGTGCCCGCCTTCATCGTCACCCTCGCCGGGATGCTCGTGTTCCGCGGCGCGACCCTGGCGGCCCTGGGAGGGGAGTCCATCGCCCGGCTGCCCTCGTCCCTGCGCTCGTTGTCCAGCGGGTTCCTGCCGGGTCAGGGCGGAGAGGGCCCCCACCTGCCGACACTGTTGCTGGGAGCGCTCGGAGCCGCGGCGATCGTGTGGATCCAGTGGCGCTCACGTGCCCGCTCCCGCGGGTACGGGCTGCCGGTCCAACCGGTCGGGGTCACCGCGGCCTCCTCCGCCGTCGTCGTCGCGGCCGTGCTGGCGTTCACCTACGTGCTGGCCCAGTACAACGGGCTGCCCATCGTGGGGGTGCTGCTCGTCGCGCTCATCGCGGGGTACTCGTTCGTCATGCGCTCCACGACCATGGGGCGACGCGTGTACGCCGTCGGCGGCAGCGAGCAGGCGGCCGCGCTGTCCGGCATCAGGACCCGGCGCACCACGTTCTGGGTGTTCGTCAACATGGGTGTGCTCTCGGCGCTGGCGGGACTGGTGTTCACCGCGCGCCTCAACGCCGCCACGCCCGGCGCCGGGACCATGTTCGAGCTCGACGCGATCGCGGCGGCCTTCATCGGCGGTGCCTCCGCCACCGGGGGTGTGGGAACGGTCGTCGGCGCCGTCATCGGGGCGCTCGTCATGGGTGTGCTCAACAACGGCATGTCGCTGATCGGACTGGGAGTGGACTGGCAGCAGCTCATCAAGGGACTGGTGCTGTTGCTCGCGGTGGCCTTCGACATCTACAACAAGCGTCGCGTCTCCACCGGGCGCACCGTCTCCCTGCCGGTGCCCCGACGCCGGAACGGGGGAGGAGGGGAGGGAACGGCCGCTCCGCCACGGGGTGATGCCCAGGCCGTTCCGTGACCGGGCCCGGGACCGCCCCGCCGACAGCCCCGGACACTTCGCGAAGTCCGTTCCAGGTCCTCGTTCGGGGCGTCGGACATCCGGCGGCCGCCGGATGTCCGACGATGGGGCCGTCGCGGGCACGTCCGTCCCGCCGAGCAGCACCGGAGAACACCGGCACGGACGCCACCGCCGGGCCGGGGCCACCAGGGCAGGTGCGACCATCCCGCCCTCGCCTCGTCCGGGCGAGGAACCGCCCCCGGCCGGCCCTCCCGGGCACCGTTCACCGGAGGCTCACGAGGACCGGAACGCTCCGGTGTGGAGACGGTCGGCCGATGTCCGCCCGACGAGGCGCGGGGGAAGACCCGCGTGGGGACGGTCACCGTCCGGGCGCGGGGCGCCGCGAAGCGGCCCGGACCGTGGGCGGGGCCGGAGCGTCTCGGGGGAGAACTACCCTGGGGGACGTGGCAGGCAGGATCAGAGACGAAGACATCGCACTCGTGCGCGAGCGCGCCCCCATCGCCGATGTGATCGGCGAGTACCTCCAGTTGCGCAACGCCGGAGGTGGGTCGCTCAAGGGACTGTGCCCCTTCCACGACGAGAAGTCCCCCTCCTTCAACGTCACCCCCTCCAAGAACCTCTGGTACTGCTTCGGCTGCAACGAGGGCGGCGACACCATCTCCTTCCTGCAGAGGATGGAGAGCCTCAACTTCGTCGAGGCGGTCGAGACACTGGCCCGCCAGATCGGCGTCACCCTGCGTTACGAGGAGGGCGGTCGCAGCGCCAGGCGCGAGGAGGGCAAACGCCAGCGCCTGCTGGACGCCCACCGGGAGGCCGCCGAGTTCTACTCCGAACAGCTGCTCTCACCCGCCGCGGTCGCCGCGCGACGCTTTCTGGACGAGCGCGGCTTCAACCGGGTGCACGCCGAGCACTTCGGTCTGGGCTACGCCCCGCCGGGGTGGGAGAACCTCACCTCGCACCTGCGGCGCAAGGGCTTCACGGACGCCGAGCTGGTGGAGGCGGGTCTGGCCAGTCAGGGGCGGCGTGGCGCCTACGACCGCTTCCGTAACCGGCTACTGTGGCCCATCCGCGAGGTCACCGGCGAGGTCGTCGGTTTCGGGGCCCGCAAACTCGACCCCGACGAGGACGGTCCCAAGTACCTCAACTCTCCTGAGAGCCCCATCTTCCACAAGGGGCGTCTGCTGTACGGGTTGGACCTGGCCAAGCGCAACATCTCCCAACAGCGCCGCGCCGTCATCGTCGAGGGCTACACCGACGTCATGGCCTGTCACCTGTCGGGAGTGACCACCGCCGTGGCCACCTGCGGTACCTCCTTCGGTGAGGACCACCTCAAACTCCTGCGCCGGATGCTGCTGGGCCGCTCCAACCAGGGCGGTGAGGTGGTGTTCACCTTCGACGGGGACACCGCCGGGCAGAAGGCCGCCGTTCGCGCCTTCGCCGAGGAGCACGGCTTCACCTCCGAGACCTTCGTCGCCGTGCAGCCCGACGGCCTCGACCCGTGCGACCTGCGCCTCCAGCACGGACCACAGGCGGTCGCCGACCTGGTCGAGGACCGTGTCCCGCTGTACGAGTTCATGATCCGCAACGTCATGGAGGGCTACGACCTGTCCACCCCGGAGGGCAGGATGGCCGCGCTGGACGCCGCCGCCCCGGTGGTCGCCAGCATCAGGGACGAGGGCGTACGGCGCAACTACGGCAAGAACCTGGACCGCTGGACCGGCATCCTGGACGAGGCCTTCGTGTTGCGTCGGGTCAACCAGCACATGCACCGGGGAAGGAGGGGGCAGGTGCGGGCCCCCGCGCGGCCCGCCCCGACCCCGGACGCGCGCGAGGCCCCCTACGACCTGAACGATCCCTCGGTGCAGCGTGAACGTCAGGCGCTCAAGATCGCGGTGCAGTATCCCGCGTTGGCCGCCGGGTTCGACACGTTCACCGAGGAGGACTTCACCGTCCCCCAGCACCGGGCCCTGCTGCGGCTCATCCTCGACCACGGGGGCGTGGCCGCCGCGCATGACCCCGCCACGTGGGTCAACGATCTGCGCGAGGCGGCGCCCAACGACGCCCAGCGTGATTTCCTGACCCGCCTGGCGGTGGAACAGTTGGAGTTCTATGGAGAACTCGACGAGCATTACGCCGGGCAAATACTGGGCACAATCAGAACTCTTTCCATCTTCCGGCGTGAAGCAAACCTGAAATCCCGTCCGTCGCGTCTGGAAGGCACGCCACAAGTGGAGGAACAACAGCAGGTGCTGGTCGTGCTCATGGCTCTCCAACAGCAAAAACGTGCCCTTAGGGAGGAACTGGCCGGAGGCATGTAGCACCGAGGTGACAATAGTAGTTCTCCCTTTTCCGGCCCCCGTGCGGGCACAATGGGGGAGTGGCTCCCACAGTTGTGACCAAAGAAGTGCGGCATGTTCGGCAGGCGGCCCTGCCGCCCACCGACCGGGGACCGGTCGGTCGCGGCGAGGTCGCCTCCGCGCCGGAGCGGCCG
>CALGOD010000070.1 GCA_937957845.1 uncultured Nocardiopsis sp. | reverse complement strand
GCACGTGGTTGGCGGCCATCTCCTGGCGCAGAAACTCCTCGGAGACCGTTCCGTTCCGTCGGGGTTCCCCCCGGACCAGGAGGCCCGGGAGCGGGCCGACGCCATCGTCGCCACCACCACGGCCGCGACCACGACGTCCATGTACTGGGACCTGACCCACGGCAACCCCGTGGAGTCCGAGCACATCATCGGCGACCTCGTCGCCCGGGGCCGGGAACTGGGCGTGCCCACACCCCTGTTCTCCCTGGCCCACACCCATCTGTGCGTGTACGAGGCCGGGCGCGTCCAGGCCGAGGAGTAGGGACGCCCGCGACGGCGGCCCCTCGGGCCCGGCCTCAGGGCTCCGGCGTCCGTGGACACGATGATCACGGGTGGATATCGTCCTGGCATCCGGGTAATGGCGAAGATGCGGCCGGGTTCTGACGGTGCGGAGGAAACGGAGCCCGCACCGCCGGCGGCCGGCAGGTGAGGCGCGGCCCCACCGCCTTCGCACCATGCCCGGAACCGATGCCAGGAGAAAGGCGGGAACACATGGCCGACCAGCAGATCCCCTCCCCCAAGGTGGCGGTGGGTGTCGACGGTTCGGAGTCGGCGCACCGCGCCCTGGAGTGGGGCGCCGCCGAGGCGGCGCGCACGGGCCTGCCCCTGTACATCGTGCACACCCTGTCCATGCCGCTGGTGGCGTCGAGGTACGCCGGCGCCACCCGCTTTCCTCCGACCGAGGAGATGTCCGCCCAGGGACGCGAGCTCCTGGAGGAGGCCGCCCAACACGTGCGCTCCTCGTACTCCGAACTGGAGGTGGAGACGGAACTGGCCCTGGAGGAGCCTCCCACGGCCCTACTGCGCCGCATCGGTCACGGGGACATGGTGGTCGTGGGTTCGCGCGGGCTGGGGCCGGTACGGTCGGCCCTGACCGGCTCGGCGGGGGTTCGTCTGGCCTCCAAGGCGGTCTGCCCGGTCGTGGTCGTCCCCCACCAACAGGAACGGCCGACCCCGAACACGGGCCCTGAACGGATCGTGGTGGGTGTGGACGGCTCGGTGGACTCCCAGCGTGCGCTGCGTTTCGCCCTGAACCGGGCCGCCTCCCGCGAGGGCTCCTCGGTCGTGGCGGTGCACAGCTGGCGGGTCCCCCCGACCTTCATCGCCCCGTCGGTGACCGCCGGGGGCTGGGCGCCGCCGCCCGACGACCTGCTGGACCGTCACTCCGAGGAGATGGTGTCGGGGATCCTCGCCGAGGTCATGGACGAAGCCGTCGATGACGTGGACATCACGGTCGGACGTACCAGGAACGACCCGGTGGACGCGTTGGTGGAGGCGGGCGGTGAGGCCGACCTGATCGTGGTCGGGTCGCGTGGCCGGGGTGGCGTCAGCGGTCTGCTGCTGGGATCGGTCACCCAGGGTCTGCTGCACACCGCGACCACCCCCGTCGCGGTCCTGCCCCGGGGCTCGGAAGAAGGCTGAACACGGCGGGACCGCTCCCGGCGGCAGCACGGTCACCACGCCATCGGCCACGCGTCTTCCGAAGGGAGATCGATGGACTCCGCAGAGGAACGCCTCTGGCGACGAGCGTCGGAGACTCCTTCCGCCCGGCGGGGAAGGACACCCCGACCGAGCAGGGAGGAGCTGGAGGCGGCTCGGGACAAAGTGGTCCCCGACATCCTGGAGGAAGACCTCGACGTGCTCTTCTGCGGGATCAACCCCGGCCTGATCTCGGGAGCCGTCGGACACCACTTCGCCAATCCGGGCACCCGTTTCTGGCCCGCGTTGCACAGGTCCGGCTTCACCCCGCACCAACTGCGCCCCGATCAGGAGGACGTACTCCTTGAGCTGGGCCTGGGAATCACCAACGTCGTCGCCCGGACCACCGCGCAGGCGAGCGAGCTGAGTCGGCCGGAGGTCGTGGAGGGCGGTCGGGAACTGCGTCGTAAGGTACTGCGGTGGCGCCCCCGTTGGCTGGCGGTCCTGGGCGTCACCGTCTACCGGGACGCCTTCGACGACCGCCGTGCGGCCGTGGGGCCCCAGACCATGCGTATCGGGGACACACGGGTGTGGCTGTTGCCCAACCCCAGCGGTAGGAACGCGCACTGGCAGATGGAGCCCATGGCCGAGGAGTTCGCGCGCCTCCGGCGGGCCGCCGGGCTCCCCGACCGTTCCCCGTCCCCGTGAACCCCTCCGGAGGAGGGACGCCGGTCCGCGTGCGGTGACCAGGTGCGGTATACCCGCTCGGGCGAAGGAAAGCGGGGAGGGGCGGCGACCGAGAGCACGATAAAATCAGTCGATGCCGATGTCAGTCGACCCTGATGTGATCAAGGCCGTGTCCGATCCGCTCCGGCCGCGCATCGTGACCCTGCTCGCCCACGAGGCCCTGCGCACCACGCACCTGTGGGAGAAGGCCGGTGCACGCCGGACCGACCTGTCCGACCACCTGCGGGTCCTTCGCGAGGCGGGCGCGGTGGAGACCGAGCCGTGCGGCCGCTTCGACTACCACCGACCGCGCCCCCGGGTACCACGGACACTGGCCACGGCCTTCAGCGCACCGGCCCGATCCGCCACCGCCACCGCGGGTGACAAGAGGCCCTGCTGATGGCCGCCTCCGACAGCACGCCCCCGGCCACCGATCCCTCCTTCGGGACCGTGCCGCCCGCTCCCCGCACGAGGCGGGTGAGCAGAGCCCACGACGCGGAGCACGTACACGACGTGGTGGTGGTCGGCGGCGGTCAGGCCGGTCTGGCCGCCGGGTACTACCTTCGACGCGCCGGTCTTGACTTCGTGATCCTGGACGGAAGGGACGGACCGGGCGGGTCATGGGAGGAGTACTGGCACTCACTGCGGCTGTTCTCCCCCGCCGAGCACAGCATGCTGCCCGGCTGGTGGATGCCCGCTGAGGAAGGGCACGAGTACCCCGGCGCACGGCACGTGACCTGGTACCTGAGCCAGTACGAGCGCCGTTACGGACTACCGGTGCGCCGCCCCGTCCACGTCGACGGAGTCGAACGCGCCGACGGGGCGCTACGGGTGCTTTCACGGAAGGGCACCTGGACGGCCGGATACGTCATCAGCGCCACCGGAACCTGGCGTGCCCCCCACGTGCCCGACATCCCCGGCCGCGACCTGTTCCGGGGCGGGCAACTGCACACCGTCGACTACCGCTCTCCGGAGGAGTTCGCCGGACAGCGGGTGGTCGTCGTGGGCGGAG
>CALGOD010000069.1 GCA_937957845.1 uncultured Nocardiopsis sp. | reverse complement strand
ACCGCTACCACGGTCCCCACCATTGCCGAGGCGGCCGAAGCGTTCCTCGCTGGTACAGGTAATCCCAACACCGCTCGCGCCTACCGCAGCGCACTGGTTGCGCTCGCAGACCGGTTCGGTGCCCACCGTCCGCTGCCAGTACTGGATGGCGAGCAGATCCCGGACCGTGTGGCCGACTGGTTCGCCGCGACTTGGGGCACGGCGGCGCCTGCGACGTTCAACGCCCGCTTGGGCGCGCTGGCCTCGGCCGCGGCCCGGTGGCGTGACCAAGGGTGGCTGTCCGGTGACCCACTAGTGCGCATCCGCCGCCTGCCCCGCACCCCCGACCACACTCGGGCTCTGGACCGCGCCGAGGTCGAGCGCCTGCTCACCCGGGAAGGGGCCGCCCTGCGCGAGCGCACCCTGTGGCAGCTGCTGTACGAATCAGCGGCGCGCGCCGAGGAGGTGCTCGCCCTGGACGTCGAGGAACTGGACCTGCGCAACCGCCGGGCGAAGGTGCGACGTAAGGGCGGTGCGGCCGACGTCATCACCTGGCGTACCGCCACCGCGCGGCTACTGCCCCGGCTGCTGGTCGGCCGCTCCTCCGGCCCGGTGTTCCCCACCGACCGGCGCGCCCGGGTCGAGCTACCTGCCAAGGACATCGACGCCGGCTCAGGGCGGGCCCGGCTGTCCCACCGGAGGGCCGCCGAGCTGTTCAGCACGGCCGCCGGCGGGGCGACGCAGCACCAGCTGCGGCACCCTCCTCACCCACGCGACTGAGGAGGGTGCCAACACCTCCACCCTGCTCGCCTACTCCGGTCATACCTCGGCGGCTTCCCTGGCCCGCTACGCCCGGGTTTCACCTGAAGGGCCGACCCGTTGGCAGGCAGGGCGCGACCCGGCACGCAGGAGCTGAGCCACGCAGACCGTGTTTTCCGGTCACCGGTTCCTAACTTCTTTTTTTCGGACATTAAGATGCTTCGCACGTAGGGGAAATTAGAAGAATGTCAATCCTGGGGCCACATGTGGCCATGAGGTCAAGCTGTTCATGATGTGCAACTGGTTCTCCAGGTCCCGCCCACCTTGAAAAACAGGAGAGGCGGAGCCCGCTGTGTTCGAATGGAAATGAACCGTCCACCGAATCGTCCTTCAGAAGCGACCCAGGCTGGATGTTCTTCCTTCCGGCGAAGGCTTCACTTTTCAGTCTCGTCGACGTCGCTGTCGGGGGCGCCCAGCGGACGCAGCCCTTCGGGCATCTCGGGCAGGGAGAAGGAGCGGCGGCCCAGCATGTTGATGTGCTTGCGGATGAACGGCGAGAGCCGCGCCACGTCTTCGTCGCGCACGTCGACCCCCTCGGCACGGACTCGGCACGGAGCTTGTCCAGGGCAGTGTTCGTGTAGCGGGTGTTGAACAGCACGACGGCGTTGAGGACCAGGCCCAGCGCGCCGAGTTGGTCCTCCATGCCCTCGTGGTAGCGCTGGTAGAGGTGGCCATGCTTGCCATGGAAGATAAGGCGGGCCAGGGCGTGGCGACCTTCCTGGAGGTTGGAGTGGGCCTTGATGGTGCGCCGGTAGCCGGATTCGTCGGCTAGGCGCAGGATGTGCAGGGTTTTGGGGATGCGGCCGAAGTGGGCGATGGCATCGCTCATCGGGGTGGTTCGGCCATTTGTTCGCCTTGATGTCTTCTATCCTTGCCAGTCCGCCACAATTTGGACAGATCGGAACGGGATGGAAAGAGAACCTGCCTGATGTCCCCACGATGGCCTGCAGGACGGTGATGAGGAGGTCGAGGAGCTACTCCCGATCTTCGATCCCGAACTTCCCTCGAAGGTGAGGGAGAGGCTCAGCCGTGCTCCTAAGCGTCTTGTCCCTGCTGAGAAGAAGCCCACGCGCGTCAAGCCCCAGAACGCCGATCCCCTCTCACCTGCGACCAAGGTGGTTATGGCGATCAGTCTTCTGGCGTTAACTGCGCTGGTGGCGTGGCTGGCCGCCGCGCTCATGCCGCTGCTGGTCGGGCTCTCGGCCCTGCTGCTGCTCGTGGGAATCGTGGCCGGTTTTGTGGCGGGCGGTGTGGGGTGGACTGACTGCTCTGGTCCTCGCGGGTGTAATCATCGCTGTCGGCCAGTGGCTGGGACGGGACGGAGTTGTTGTTCTACTGTCGGTTCTTACCGCCCTGTTCGGGATTCTGGTCACGATCAGGGCGGTCTTCGGCGATGCCCACGACAGCCGCCCCAGGCCAACCACCACCGCTACCTGCTCCCCGCCGACTTCGACACACACGGACGTGCCCTGCTGCTGCGTGTGCAGCGGACCCGGCATTTGGTGAAGAAGGCCTCCAAGGTCCTGGGGGGATGCTTTCGACAGCGAGCAGGCGATGATGCTGCTGCGTGAACAGGAGTGGCAACTGGCACGGCTGCTGTACAAGCAGCAGAGACTCGGCGAAGAGCTGAAAGAGCGCGCGGAGAACGCGGTCTCCGAGACCGTTCGCGAATCGATGCGGCCACAGTTTGAGGCGATCAGTGCTGTTGGGAAGGCCATCGAACGGCGAGTCGCGGCCATCGTTGCTTATGGGGACAAGGTGCGCCTGGCGATGACCAAGCAGCGCGAGTGGGAGCAGATCGAGGCGGCCCGGGCACGCGACGACGCATACGGGGAGCTCCTCGCCGAGGCCGCCACCAAACAGCTTGGCGCCGACCACCTGCGCACGGCCACGGATTTGGAGGCCATCCGCAAGGTGTGGGAGGCCAGTATCCGGGAGGTGTCGGAGGCAGGGCGGTGGCTGGCCGAAGTCGCTGATCTGCTGTCCTCCGACGAACCGGACTGATCTTTCCCAAAGAAGAATTCGGAGGCGGAGGAGCGGCGGCGTGCTGCCGACGCCCAGGAAGTTCAGCGTTGCGGTCGCAGAGGCTGCGTCGCAGGGCTCGTGTCTCTGGTTTGTCGTCTGGTTTGCAGTAACAGTAACTCTGCAGGCAGTTGGCTTGTGTGGGGGTAGGAGGAAGCCTCGCCGTGGCCGGGGTTGTGGTGGAACGATGGGCTGTTATGGGCCGGTCGGTGAAGATCCTCCTCGCGCTCACAGCCACTCTGCTGTGGGGTGGTGGCGTGGCGGTGATGGTGTGGGTGGCGGGGGGCTGGTCGTGGCAGGCGGCAGAACGCGCCGGCTGGCTGGCCGCCATCGCCGCCCTGCTGCTCCCCGCCACGGGGCTGTGGGTCTGGGCGCTGCGGCCTGGTGCCCAAGCCGCCGAGCCACCGACGCAACCAGGGCCGGGACCGTCGTCGGCCACCAACACCGTGCGAGGCGACGTCTCGGGGCAGGCGGTCCAAGCCCACACCATCGAATCACTCACCATCCAGTCTGTTCCCCCGGCCCAGCAGCGCGACCCGACCTGGTGGTCGGCACCGGTGGCCGCGGTGGATCCGCTGGAGGTGGGGGTGCACCGCTCCAGAGAAGGCCTACCCTCGTACGTGGCGCGTGACTGCGAGACCCAGCTGGCCCAGCACTTGGACCAGGCGGTCGAGCGCGGGGGCCTGGTGTTGGTGGTGGGCCCCTCCACCGCGGGCAAGACCCGCGCGGCCTGGACCGCGGTGGCCACCCGGTGCCCGGATCGGGAGGTGTTCGTGCCCGACCCGGGCACCGACCTGACCCGCCTCGCAGACGCCGTAGGCGCCCACGCCCGAACCGGCAGGCGGGCAGTGGTGTGGCTGGACGACCTCGACAAACACCTCAACGAGGGAAGCCGCCTCACCGGCTCCCTGCTCAACCAGTTCCACCACGCGGGCGCGGTGGTGGTGGCCACCATGCGCCAGGGCATCCACACCCGCCTCACCGCCCCCGGCCCGGCGGTACGCACCCCAGAGGAAAGCGAACTGAAGGTGGGTGAGGAGGAACGGCGCCTGCTGCGTGACGTCGATGCGGTGGAGGTGGCCCGGCAGTGGAGCGGCGCGGAACTGGACCGCGCCCAAAACAGCGGGGATACCGCGGTGGTCGAGGCGGCGTGCCGCCAACGCGCCGGTCATGGGCACGGGGTGGGCGAGTACCTGTCCTCGGCCCCCCAACTGCTCGCCCTGTGGCAGGCCCAGCGGGACCTATCCACCAGTGAGGGCGGGCATCCGCGGGCGTTTCGGGTGGTGGCCGCCTCCGTGGACCTGGCCCGCATCGGCGTCGAACACGCCGACCGGGACTTGTTGCAGGCCGCCCACGAACTCTACGACCTGTCCGCGGTGCTGCGCCCCAAGTCCTTCGACCAGGCGCTGGACTGGGCCACCCGCACCCACGAGGACACCTGCGGCCTGCTGCTGCCCGCCACCACCGACGACCCGCCAACAGAGTGGCGGCCCTTCGACTACCTCGTCGACCAGATCACCACCCCCATCCCCGACGCCCTGTGGCACCTCGCCCTGGAGCATGCCACCAACCCCCACACCCACACCGCCATCGGACGAGCCGCCCACGACCACGACCGCCCCGCCATCGCCGAAACCGCCTTCCGCCGCGCCGCCGACGCAGAACACCCCCACGCCATGAACGGCCTCGGTGTTCTGCTCCATGAGCGGGGGGAAGTGGAGGAGGCGGAGTCCTGGTACCGCCGCGCCGCCGAGGCCAATGTCTCCATTGCCATGCGCAATCTCGGACTCCTGCTCGACGCGCGGGGAGAATCGGCGGAGGCGGAGTCCTGGTACCGCCGCGCCGCCGAGGCCAATATCCCCGCCGCCATGAGCAACCTCGGACTCCTGCTGGCTGAGCGGGGGGAAGTGGAAGAGGCGGAGTCCTGGTACCGTCACGCCATCAAGGCTGGCCACCCCATCGCCATGGTCAACCTCGGCTTCCTGCTGGAGAAGCGGGGGAAGAAAGAAGAAGCCGAGCAGTGGTATCGGCACGCCATCAAGGCTGGCCACCCCATCGCCATGCGCAATCTCGGCTTCCTGCTGGAGGAGCGGGGGGAGAGGGAAGAAGCCGAGGTCTGGTACCGGCGCGCCATTGACACGGCGAGCAATGCCAACACTAAGTGCAATCTCGGCGTCCTGCTGGAGGAGCGGAGACGGGAGGCGGAGCAATGGCGGCGGGTCGTCGAGGAGGCAGCCGAGGAGGACTAGTCGCTGTCCGAGCGCTGAAAAAAAGGGGGCGACTGCACTCCCCCGTTTGTCTGTTTTGTGATGATGTCTGGTTTGCGGTAAACAGGGCTTGCCCACCCACGTCGGCGCCGTTGTTCGACTTCCCGGTGTGTTCACCGATTCCCTGATAACAGCAAGGGCTTTTGGACGTACTGGAGGCCACCGGGCGTCGGGTTGCGTCGGGCGGGTCGGCACTGGAACTGTCGGATGGGTTCTTCCCGATCACCTGGTTCCGGGAGTGGGCGGTTGAGGCGGCTAAGAGGGCAGAATTGGAGCATGGCGCCCCCTTCCTCTATGCCTCATCCCGGTGACGAGAACCCCTCTCTGTCCTCCCCGTCGGAGGAAGGAGAGGCTCGGGCTGCGGGCGGGGCCGACACCGCCCACGGGGACATCATTTCCACCGTCTACCGGGGCGACCACGTCGACCAGCGCGACGCCCAAGCCCAGCGCGACGTCATCGGCCAACAGGTCAACAACGGGCCCCACTTCTACCTGTATCCGGAGCCCCCTGCGCCCCCCATGCACAATCCCGCTTTGCGGGAGGCTTTGGGAAGGCCGATCGGCCAGTGCGACCCTCATGATCTGGAGGTT
>CALGOD010000068.1 GCA_937957845.1 uncultured Nocardiopsis sp. | reverse complement strand
AAGAAGGGCCTGCAGCTGGAGATCACCACCTACCGCAGCGAGTCCTACTCGCCCAAGTCCCGCAAGCCCGAGGTCGCCTACGGCACCGACATCGAGGACGATCTCCTACGTCGCGACTTCACCGTCAACGCCATGGCGGTGCGTCTGCCGACCTTGGAGTTCGTCGACCCCTTCGGTGGCCTGGCCGACCTGAGGGAGAAGGTGCTGCGAACCCCGGGAAGGCCCGAGGACTCCTTCAACGACGACCCGCTGCGCATCATGCGCGCGGTGCGCTTCGCGGCCCAGCTCGATTTCTCCCTGGCGCCCGAGGTGGTCGAGGCCGCCCGTGGCATGGTCGACCGCCTGTCCATCGTCTCCGCCGAGCGCATCCGCGACGAACTGAGCAAACTCATGCTCAGCCCGAACCCGCGCCGCGGTATCGAACTGATGGTGGACCTGGGCGTGGCCCCGTACGTGCTTCCGGAGATCCCCAAGCTGCGCCTGGAGATCGACGAGCACCACCGGCACAAGGACGTCTACGAGCACTCGCTCACGGTCCTGGACCAGGCCGTCCAGCTGGAGAGGGAACGCGGACACGAGCCCGACCTGGTGCTGCGCCTGTCCGCGCTGCTGCACGACATCGGCAAGCCCAAGACGCGCGCCTTCGAGTCGGGCGGGCGGGTGACCTTCCACCACCACGAGGTGGTGGGCGCCTCGATGAGCCGCAAGAGGCTCAGCGCGCTGCGCTTCCCCAAGGACGTGGTGTCCGACGTCAGCACCCTGGTCGAACTGCATCTGCGTTTCCACGGCTACGGCAAGGGGGAGTGGACCGACTCGGCGGTGCGACGCTACGCGCGCGACGCGGGCTCCCAGCTGGAGCGGCTGCACATTCTCACCCGGGCCGACTGCACCACCCGGAACCGACGCAAGGCGGCGGCGCTGTCGCGCGCCTACGACGACATCGAGCGGCGCATCAAGGAACTCGCCGAGCAGGAGGAACTGAACCGGATCCGCCCGGACCTGGACGGCAACGAGATCCAGGAGATCCTGGGGATCAAGCCCGGGCCCATGGTGGGCCGTGCGTACCGCTATCTGCTGGAGTTGCGTCTGGAGAACGGTCCGATGGGCAAGGAGGCCGCGACCGAGGCGTTGCGGGCCTGGGCCGCCGAGCATCTGTGAGGCCGTTCGGGCACGTCCCCGCAGGGGACGTGAGATCCCTGGGCGGAAACCGCCTCGTGGGGTCCTGGAACGGCCACAGGCGGCGCTCCCGGACCGAGCGGGGACACGCGGCGGCAAGGTGATCCGTCATCTTTCGACATGTCGTCAGGCCGGCTTCCGGGCCGTCTCCGGCGCGGGGACGCGGCGTCCCCGAGCCGCCCACAGGGCACCCATCACCAGGTAGGCGATGGCCATGGTGGTGACCATGAGAGGGCTGGTCCCCGAGGGCGGGATCAGAGCCGCCGCCAGGGCCGCGCCGAGCACGAACGTGGCGTTGAACATCACGTCGTAGACGGAGAACACCCGCCCCCGGAACGCGTCGTCGACATGTCGCTGAACCAACGTGTCGACCGTGACCTTCACCCCCTGGGAGACGAAGCCCAGGAAGAAGGCGGCCACCGGGAACAGCACGGGTGAGAACGGAAGCCCGAACACCAGCAGGACCACGGAGGCCACGGCCAACTGCGAGGCGATCCACGTTCCCTCCGCCATCCGTGCGGTCGCCCAGGGGGTGGCCACGGCCCCGAGGAGGAAACCCGCGCCGGAGAGGCCCATCGCCACGGAGAAACCGGCCAGGCCGGCCACGCCCCCGCCGGTGAAGGTGTTGTTGTACAGCAGCAGGGTCATCACGGTGGAGACACCGAAGAGCACACGGTGGGCGCCGATCGTGGCCAGTGCGTCCCGCGGTTCCGGGCGTGCCCACAGGTGCCGCACGCCCGAGAGCATGCCCCGCACGACGTTGCGGACGGCCGTGCGGACCTCCTCGGACTCCGACTCCAGGTGCGGACCCAGTTCCCGGTGGCGCAGTGTCAGGGACACCGAAGCGGCGCCGGCGAAGCCCAGCGCGGCCACGAACAGGATGGCTCCGGTTCCCAGGACCTCGTCACCGCCCAAGAGCCCGATCGCGGCACCCGTTCCCGCGCCGAGGAAGCTCGCGGCGGTGCCGCTGGTGGGGGTCACCGCGTTGGCCATCATCAGCTTCTCCCGGGGCACCACGTACGGCAGCCCGGCGGACAATCCGGATAGGAAGAAGCGGTTGACGCTCAGGACCAGGAGCGCGGCGACGAAGAAGGCGGGACTCTCACCACCCGCCACCACGAGCGCGCTCACCGCCGCGAGCGCCGACTTGGCCAGGGAGGCCAGCAGAAGGACCTGACGGCGGGGCCACCGGTCGATCAGGACCCCGGCGAACGGGGCCACCAACGAGAAGGGGAGGAGCAGCACCGCGAAGGCCGCGGCGACGGCCCCGGCGCTGGTGTGCTGTTCGGGGGTGAAGAAGACGAAACCGGCCAGCCCGGCCTGGTAGACCCCGTCGGAGAACTGCGAGACCAGCCGGGTACCGAACAGCCGGCGGAACCGGGACCCCCGAAGGACCACGCGCAGATCGCCGAAGAAGGACACCCCACCAGGGTAGGGCGTGCCCGGAGTCGGGGATCCCAGGCCGCGGCGGCTCCCGGCCTGAGGGCCGCCGCGGAACGGACACTACTCGCCGGCGATGAAGCGCTCGACCTTCTCGTGCGCCTCGGCGTCGCTGTACTGCTCGGGCGGGGACTTCATGAAGTACGAGGACGCGGCCAGGAGGGGACCGCCGATCCCCCGGTCCTTGGCGATCTTCGCCGCGCGGACCGCGTCGATGATGATGCCCGCGGAGTTGGGGGAGTCCCACACCTCCAGCTTGTACTCCAGGTTCAGCGGGACGTCGCCGAACGCGCGGCCCTCCAACCGGATGTAGGCCCACTTCCGGTCGTCCAGCCACGGCACGTGGTCCGACGGGCCGATGTGCACGGAACCCGCGTTCAGCTCGTGCGGGATCTGCGAGGTGACCGACTGCGTCTTGGAGATCTTCTTGGACTCCAGACGGTCGCGCTCCAACATGTTCTTGAAGTCCATGTTGCCGCCGAAGTTGAGCTGGTAGGTGCGGTCCACGATCACGCCGCGGTCCTCGAAGAGCTTGGACAGCACACGGTGGGTGATGGTCGCGCCGATCTGCGACTTGATGTCGTCACCGATGATCGGCACCCCCGCCCGCGTGAACTTCTCGGCCCACTCGGGGTCGGAGGCGATGAACACCGGAAGGGCGTTGACGAAGGCCACACCGGCGTCGATCGCGCACTGGGCGTAGAACTTACCGGCCTCCTCCGAGCCCACCGGGAGGTAGGAGACGAGCACGTCGGCCTTGCTGGCCTTGAGGGTGGCGACCACGTCCACGGCGTCCTCGGGGGACTCCTGGATCATCTCGCGATAGTACTTGCCCAGTCCGTCATAGGTCGGTCCGCGCAGGACGGTGACACCGGTCGGCGGCACGTCGCAGATCTTGACGGTGTTGTTCTCACTGGCCGTGATGGCGTCGGCCAGGTCCTGGCCGACCTTCTTGGCGTCCACGTCGAAGGCCGCGACGAACTCGACGTCGCTCACGTGGTACGGCCCGAACTGCACATGCATCAGGCCGGGTACCCGGGACTCGGGGTTGGCGTCCTTGTAGTAGTGCACGCCCTGGACGAGCGACGCCGCACAGTTGCCGACGCCCACGACGGCTACACGTACCGAACCCATTGGTCCTTGCTCCTTCTTCTTCGCGAACATGGATTCCACGGCGCACGACGACGGGCCCGCGACGATGGCGGTGAGTCGCCCCACGTTCGTTTTCCGTATGTGGTCAGCAGCGCACACGGCGTTTCTGTTCCCCCACGGTCCAGGCTGTCACGGACGTGGTCGTCTTCTACTGCCCACAAGAGCGGGGGAACGTGCATGTCTAGCTGTTTTGTTCAGGTCTGACTCTATCCCCGCCCATCCGCGGGCCCGCATGTCAGGCCAGGAACGGGCCGGAGCGAAGGACGTTCGGCCCCGGTCAGAGGGGTGGACTCCGTGCGATACTGGGGGAAAAATCTCACAAGCACGTTCCCACCTGCCCTGATGGGACACCCGTTCCGTTCGCACGTGCATGACACTCTGCCCCCCTGCCCCCGTCCAGGCCGCCCTGAACTGCCATGACGGGCGATTCCGGGGAGATCACGACCAGGTGTCCCATGACGCGCGATAATCTCACGCTTGGGTTGTGCTAGACCGTTCGATCGCTCTAACGTGACCAGTGATTTGCGTGCGTAGCCGGTAGAGCCCCCGGACCGAGCCCCTGCCACGGTGGTGTTCCGTCGGCACGGAAGTACCGGCGCGGGCCGTGCTCCCGCAGGCCAACGATCAGGAGGAACCAGCGGCCAACGCCTTCGTGAGCTGTTGATGAAAACCCCGGCCTGTACTCGGGCGTCCTTTATCAAGCCTTGAACGACAGGCGGACAACGGTGGAGACGGCCACACCGGGCCGTATCCACGCCGGTCACCGCGAGAAGACAGGTCGCGGACCACCGACCCCCAGGGGGGACCGTTCCCCCGCTTCCACCAAGGAATCGTCAGGCCGACCGGCCGTGAGAGGCAATCGAGGACCACGTGAGTACCGAAAGACGACGGAACGCCGAAGGCGGCCGTCGCCGGGCCGAGGGCCCGGCTGACGGTCCACGCGGCGGACGGCGCCGGGCAGAGGGCCCGGCCCCAGAGGAACGTGCCCGAGGTTCCCGCCGGAGGGCGGACACCGAGGACGGTTTTTGGGGAGAGGATTCCGGACCCGAGCGTCCGCGCCGTAGACGACCGCCGGAGCAGGAGGCCCGCTCGGAGGGTCGCGGCGCCCGCCGCCGCCCCGCGGACGAGCGCTCCCGCCCCGAGGGACAGCGCCGACGTCCGGACGACATGGACCGCCCCCGCCGTCGCCCCGAGGGCGAGCGCCCCCGGCGCCCCCAGGACGGCGAGCGCTCCCGACCCGAGGGACAGCGCCGCCGACCGGCCGAAGACCCCCGAGGCCGCCGCAGGGCGCCCGGGAACGGCCCGCGGGACCCCCGTGAGCGCGGACGCGAACGCGAACACGCCGCACGTTCCGAGGGCCGCAGGGCCCCCGGGCGCGGCACCCGCGCCGCGGGAGGATCGGGGGGCAGGGGCGGCGGTGGCCGTCGTCGCGCCCGCGCGGAGGAACCGGACGACCGTCCGTGGTTCACACGTTTCCTGGCCAAGGCGTGGAAGCCCGCCCTGGCCTTCTGCGGCCTGATGATCATCGGTGGTGTGGCCGCTTTCGCGATCCTGTACTCCCAGGCTCCCGACGTGGACGATATGGACAAGAAGGCGGAGACCCAGCTCAACGCCACCCAGGTCATGTGGGCCTCCGAGGGTGATGAAGAGGCCGAGGTCGCCTTCACCACCGGCGAGGTCAACCGGATCAGCGTCGACCGCGAGGAGATCCCCCCCACCGTCATCAGCGGGGTGCTCGCGGCGGAGCAGCTGACCTACTACGACGACCCCGGCATCAACATCGCCGGTATCGGGCGTGCCCTCCTCTCGGGAGGCGAGGCGGGCGGTGGCTCCACCATCACCCAGCAGATGGCCCGCAACTACTACGACACCCTGTCGAACGAGCAGACCATCACCCGCAAGGTCCGCGAGATCTTCATCGCGATCAAGCTCGCCCAGCGGGAGGACCCCGACGACATCCTCGAGGCCTACCTCAACACCATCTACTTCGGTCGCAACGCCTCGGGCGTCGAGGCCGCGGCGCAGGCCTACTTCGACAAGAGCGTGTCCGAGCTCGACGAGGCCGAGGGCGCCTTCATCGGCATGATCATCCAGCAGCCGAGCGGCTTCGCCAACCCCGAGCCGGGCAGCTGGCACGACAGGTACATGCGCGGCGAGCGCTGGGACTACATGAAGGACCAGCTGGTCAAGCTGCGTGAGATCGAACCCGAGCTGGGACTCACCCAGAGCGAGGCCGACGCCCTGGAGTTCCCCGAACCGATCCCCTACGACGAGGGCGGTGGCAGCGACCCCAAGGTCGGCTACATGTACAACGCCATCGTCGCCGAGGTCGAGGAGCGCTACGAGAACATCGACGGCACGGACATCGCCACCAAGGGCTACGTCATCGAGACCTCCCTCGACCCCGAGCTGATGCAGGCGGCCACCGACGCCTTCGACGTCCTGCCCCCGGGCGCGGACAACACCATGTACGGCCTGACCGCCGTCCGACCGGACACCGGGGAGATCGTCGCCTTCAACGGAGGCCCGGACGCCTCCCAGGTG
>CALGOD010000067.1 GCA_937957845.1 uncultured Nocardiopsis sp. | reverse complement strand
TCTCGGCGCGCAGCGCCACGAAGGTCTCGGTGTCGCTGACGGCCGGCCCACCGGGTTCGTCGAGGTAGCCGAGCACCTCGGTCCCCCGGACGGTGCCACGCCCGTACTGGCCGCGTACGGTGTCCTCGACCACGCGGTCGCCCGTCAGTGGGCGCAGGGACTGCAGGACCTTGAGCTTCTCGTCGCGTACGGAGTCGCGGTCATAGCTGGCCGGGGGTTCCATGGCGGTCAGGCAGAGCAGCTGGAGAAGGTGGTTCTGGACCATGTCGCGCATGGCCCCGGCTGAGTCGTAGTAGCCACGCCGCCCGCCCACTCCGACGGTCTCGGCGGCGGTGATCTGCACGTGGTCGATCCAGCGGGAGTTCCACAGGGGTTCGAGGAAGACGTTGGCGAACCGCAGCACGAGCAGGTTCTGCACGGTCTCCTTGCCCAGGTAGTGGTCGATCCGGTAGATCTGCGACTCCTCGAAGACCGCGCCCACCGCGTCGTTGACGGCCCGGGCCGAGGCGAGGTCGCGGCCCAGGGGTTTTTCCATGACCACGCGGGAGCCCCCGGTGACGAGCCCGGCCTCGTTCAGGCCGTGGCAGATCTCGCCGGAGATCATCGGCGGAACCGCGAGGTAGAAGACGCGTTCGCGTCCGGGTTCCAGGGCGGTGGTGAGGGCGTTCCACCCCTCCGACTCTCCGCCGACGTCCACGGTGACGTGGGACAGGCGGTCCAGGAAGCGTCGGAGCACGTCGGGTTCGGTGACCTGGACGGCGCGGTGGCCACGGACCGCGGCGGCGGCCTTGTCCCTGAAGTCCGCGTCGGTGAGGCCCTCTCGCGAGACCGCGACGACGCGGGTGCGCGCGTCCAGGTGGCCGTCTCGGTCCAGCAGGTACAGGGAGGGAAGGAGTTTGCGCATGGACAGGTCGCCGGTACCCCCGAAGACCACCAGGTCGGTGGGGTGGGGCGCGGACTGCTGCGACATCTTCGGTCTGCTCCAGCGAAGAGGAAAAGGGGTGGGGGACGGGGGGTGGAGTGCGACACGAGGGGAACGGGACGGATCTCGAGCCGTTGTCCCCTTTCGAGAGTAAGCCCGACTATGGTAAAAAACCAAGCACACTTCAGAACAATTATTTACATAACCTCCCAGCCTTCCCGGCCGAACCCCATGATTGAATGAGATATGGCCAGAACCCCGGGACGCCTGTCCTCCTCAGCCACCAGCGGCCACATCCTGGAGCTCATCCGTTCCGGCACCGCCACCAGCCGCTCCGAGATCGGCCGGGTCACGGGCCTGTCCCGTCCCTCCGTCTCCCTGCGCGTGACCGAACTGCTCGACAGCGGGCTCGTCACCGAGGGCCCCGGAGCCGTCTCCAGCGGCGGGCGCCCGCCGATCCTGTTGGAGTTCAACGCCGGCAGCGGGCTCATCCTCACCAGCGCACTGGGCATGGTCCGCAGTCAGGCCGCGGTGTGCGACCTCAACGGCGACATCCTGGTCCGTACCCCGGGATCACCCGACATGGAACGGGGACCGGACGCCACCCTCCCCTGGTTGTTGGACACCTGGTCCGAACAACTGGTCTCCCTGGGCCGCGACCCCGGGGACGTGCGCGGGGTGGGCATCGGTCTGCCCGGGACGGTCGAGTTCCACGCGGGACGCGCCGACGACCGCCCCTTCCTCGGCAAGTGGGCGGGGATCCCCCTGGCCCCACTGGTCGCCGAGCGCTTCCCCGTACCCGTCATGGTGGACAACGACGTGAACGTGATGGCGCTCGGCGAGCACATCGCGGGCGGACACGGACACCCCGACGACATGGTGTTCGTGAAGGTCTCCACCGGCATCGGCGCCGGTCTGCTGTCCGGTGGGCGGTTGCTGCGCGGGTCGCTGGGCGCCGCCGGGGAGATCGGGCACATCCCGGTGCGTGACGGCGGCGGACTCCCCTGCCGCTGCGGCAACACCGACTGTCTGGAGGCGGTCGCGGGCGGGCGACGGCTTCTGGCCGCCGCCGCCGAACAGGGCCGCCGGGTCACCACGCTCCAGGAGTTGGTGGCGTTGGCCGTCGAAGGCGATCCGGTGGCGGTGACGCTGATCCGGGACGCGGGAAGACGACTCGGCCAGGCGCTGGCCGGAGCGGTGAACCTGCTCAATCCCGAGGTGATCGTGCTGGGCGGAGACCTGTCCCAGGCCTACGACCACCTGGTCGCCGGCGTACGCGAGGTGGTGTTCCAGCAATGCACCGCCCTGGCCACCCGACAGTTGCGCGTGGTGGCCGGCTCCCTGTGGGACGACGCCGGCGTGCGTGGATGCGCCGCCATGGTGACCGAGGAGATACTGTCGCCGGACGCGGTGAACAAGCTCCTGGCCGGGTAGGGTCCCACGCCCTGTCGTGCGCCCCGGGCACGTGGTGAGGAGTTACCTTCTCCCCTGACCGGGCATGCCTGGGGGAGAACGCTCCCTCCGAACGAACGTCCGGGCCCCATCCACCCGTGCCCCCGGCCTCCCACCCACGAGGAGGCGACCGTCGGTGGGGCCCGCGGCATCCGTACTTGACAATCACCCCTCGTGTGGCGAATAGTCGCCCCGCACCGGTCCCGCCCCACCGCACACCTCCGTCACTCCAGTGATCGCGCCCGGGCGGGCCCCCGCCCGGAAAGGTCCTGTCGTGCTCCTAGAGAACCCGCTCGTGTTGATCCTGCTGGGTGCCGGAATCAGCCTGGTCACCAGCGCCGTCGTGACCGGCCTCCAGGCCCGCATCGTCAGACGCGACGACATCCGCGCCTCCTCCCGAACCTCCGCACGCGCACTCACCAGTGCCTTCATCGCCGAGCGCGACTCCGGTGACAGCAAGGAGAGCTTCCTCTCCGAGGCCGAGTTGACCGTCATGTCGATGACCGACCGCAAGACCCGGGACCGGTTGCGCGACGTCATCCGTCTGCTGCGCGAACGGGGCCTGCCCGAGATCGAGGAACTGAGCGGCATCAAGTCCGAGCGCGCCCGCCACCTGCTGTGCGATCACGCCCTGGAGGTGCTCGGCGCACATCTGCGCTCCGAACGTCTTCCCGAGATCCCCGCCCCGGTCCGCAAGATGCTCTCCGTGGAGGAGGAGGCGCTGAGCATCCACTCCGGGGAGGCTCCGCGCCCCAGTGAACCCATCACCAAGAGCGCGGTCACCGCGCGTCCGCGGCACACCGGAGGCAAGACCGCCACACCCGCCCGCAAGACCACCAAGACCACCTCGGGCAAGTCCACCGCGAAGCCCGCGGCCAAGAGCGGACGTTCGGCCTCCGCGGAGGGCGCCGAGAAGGAGAGCGCCTTCTGGGACGACTGATCCCCGAAGGAGACCGCACACCGCGCCGCCGTCCGTCGCGGCGGTCGCCCACCCGCGCCCACAGGGTGACACCGAACGGTTTCATACCGACATCAAAGGGAAAACCAGGCACACGGGCTCCATGAGACGACCGCGGAGCTGAGGAATCGTGCAGCGTCATTGTGGTCAGGTCACCGTCGTGAGGACAACCCTGACGCGCGGCTGCGGGAGACTTCACCTAGGATCTCTGCCACGCGCGTTTTTCCCGTGTTGTCGGCGACACACGTTCTCCGGCACCGCCACCACTCGTGGGCCACTCACGATCCTCCCGGAGATCCCGGACCCGGCGGACCTTCACATCCGGTACCTCGCGCGGCCTCCATCTTCCTCCGGACACGGAGCACGTGCCTCCCCTGACCGGCGTCCGACCGTTGGCACGCCCCGCCGTCCGAACTCACCGAGATTGCACAATGCCCGCTGACGAGAACCCCGCCGCCGACTCAGGCGCGGAACACACACCCGACGAGGAGCCCACGACCGGCTCCGAGACCACCGACCCGGCCCGGGCCGACTCCGGTGGCGATGACCGCTGTCGGGACGACGGCGACACCCCCGACGGCACGGGCCGGGACCCGGACGAGCAGGGCGATCAGGCCGACCGAAGCGACCGACCGGTCCAGGATGAGCGACCCGATCCAGACGACCAGACCGATCAGGCAGACCAGGCCGACCAAGACGAGCGTCCCACGCCGGACGGCCAGGACGGTGAGGGACCGGGCACCCCCGATACCGAGCCCTCGAAGGACCGCGAGAAGGACGTGGACGAAGCCGAGTCCGCCGAACCCTCCTCCGACACTTCGGAGGACGCCGAGGAGGGCGGGAGCGACGGCGCGAAGGTGGCCGCCGTCCCCGTGGCCCCGAGAAGACGGCGCCGCCTGCGCCGGATCCTGCTGTGGACCGCCGCGGGTCTGGCCCTGGTCCTGCTCACCGGAGTCGCCACCGCCTACGGCTACTACCGCTCACTGCGTTCGGACATGGTCCAGCACGACATCGACTCGGTGTTGAAGGAGGAGGAGCGCCCCGAACGCATCAACGACGCGGTCAACGTCCTCTTCATCGGCACCGACGGCTACGAGGAGGGGAGCACCGCCTACTCCAGCGAGTTCGAGGGCGAACGTTCGGACGCGATCATGCTGGCGCACGTCTCCCCCGAGAAGCGCGTCTCGGTGATCAGCTTCCCGCGGGACTCCCTGGTCGACCTGCCCCAGTGCGACCCCTACGGCGACGCCGAGGGAACACAGGGCTACTTCGGCATGATCAACGCCGCGATGTACCATGGCGGACCGCCCTGCGTGGTGCACACCATCGAGTCCCTCACCGACATTCGGATCGACCACTTCGTGCACCTGAGCTTCATGAGCTTCCGCGACGTCGTGGACGCCATCGGCGGTGTGGAGATGTGCATCCCCGAGCCGATGCGGGACCGTCGTTCCAAGCTCGACCTCGACGCGGGCCGGCAGACACTCGACGGTGAACAGGCGCTGTCGTTCGTCCGGGCACGCTACGAGATCGGTGACGGCGGCGACATCGGTCGCATCGACCGCCAACAGATGTTCCTGTCCGCACTGGCCGACCAGGTCACCGACAACGACGTGCTCACCAGTCCGACCAAGCTGAACGGCATCCTCCAGGCGATAGCCCAGAACAGCACCACCGACCACGCGCTCACGTTCGACAGGATGCTCTCGATCGCCGTGACCATGGTGGACGTGGACCTCACCGACATCGAGTTCCACACGGTCCCCTGGTACCAGGCGCCCTTCAACCCCAACCGGGTCATGTGGTACGAGGACGAGGCCGCGGAGCTGTTCACCGCCATTCGCGAGGACCGGCCCCTGCCCATGTTGATGGCGGACGACGCCGCGGCACCGCAGGATCCTCCGGGCGCCTCGCCGTCCCCACTGGACGAGGAATCCGCGAACGCCTCTCCGCCGTCGGAACAGGACGATCCCGCCCAGCCGGGACAGGGACGCGACGCCACGTCCGACCCGTGCTCCGACGGTCTGGGCTTCGGTACGGAGGACGAGTCCGAATGAGGCGGTGACCGCGCGGGCCCTCGCCCGGCGCGCCCGCCGTCGAATCCGCTTCCGGTGTCCGTACGGGTCCGGGACGAGGAGCATCGTCGGGAAGAAGAGCCCGACGCCCACGTCTGGCATCGTCGAGACGCCCAGGGGCGTGGTCCGCCTCAGACGTGCCCGTGGACCGTACGGACACAGAGAGACCGCGGCTCCGGTCCCCCCGGTCCGGAGCCGCGGTCGTACCTCGGGCGACGGGGACTCCCGCCCTTCCACCGGTACGCGCCTGGAACCCCCACAGTTCCCCATGGCGCCCCGTCAGCGGAAAGTGGTCCCGCGCGCCGCCCGAGGCCTGTGCGTCCGCCACGACCGGCGGACGCACGTTCCAGAAAGGTCAGACGAGGTCGCCGGACAGCGTGTCGTCCAGCGCACCGGTGTCGACGGAAGGCAGGCCCAGCTCGGGCATGCCCTTGACCCCGACCAGGTCGTTGCCGAAGGTGTCACCGCTGGGAGAAAGCTGCGTCGTACGGACGGTGTCGACGAGGAGCTCGGTGGCGGAGGCGACCTCGGGGCCCGCCACGGGCAGGGCGTCCTCGGGGATCGGCAGCAGCTCGACCGGGGCGTCTCCGATGGGCTGGGGCAGGTCACTACGACCGGCGGACATGGGCAGCACGTCGTCGGACAGCACCAGGTCGGAGACCAGACCGGCGGCACCTCCGGTCAGGTCGGTGTTCCGACTGTCGACGGGTGCGACGGGGCTGTCCGCGGCGGCCAGAGGCAGGGTTCCCCCGCCCAGCAGGTCCCCACCGAGCAGACCCGACACCGGGTCACCGGCGGCCGGGGTGGCCTGAGCCAACGGCAGAGTCCCACCACCCACGCCCAATCCGCCCAGCAGGTCCCCACCCAACAGACCTCCACCGAGCAGACCCGACACCGGGTCACC
>CALGOD010000066.1 GCA_937957845.1 uncultured Nocardiopsis sp. | reverse complement strand
ACCTGGGTGACGATGGCGTTGTCGGCGTAGACGGCCGCGAGCCACTGCTCGGGGTTGTTCTTGGCGTTGAGGGAGGCACCGTAGGCGGTCAGTGCCCCCGTCTCGGGGATGAACCGATGTCGGGGCACGGAACGGAAGGCATCGATGAGAGCGGTGTCGGTCAGCGTGCCGTCCGCGACCATCGCCTCGACCAGCGCCGCGTGGCGCTCCCTGGCGGTCAACACGTCTTCAGTCCCCCGTGGCTCTCGGCAGTACCCCGGTCGTGCGCGAGAGCACTACCGGGACCTTTGTGCCCCGCAGAGCACCCTTTCAACCGAGAGTGATGGTATCGCCACTCTTGGTTCTCCCTCCTGGTGAAACCCCCTCGGGAGAGTCGTTCCTCCTCAGGGAACCCGTCACACCTTCGTGTCGTGGCGGGGATAGTCCACGTACCCCCGAGGGCCGCTCGTGTAGTGGAAGTCGCGCTCCCGTATCGGTGCCCACGCCACCCCGGCGGCGACCCTCTCGACCACGTCCGGATTGGAGATGTAGGGGCGACCCACCGAGACCAGGTCGGCCCTGCCCTCGGACACCAACCGGGCGGCGCTCTCGGGCGTGGTCGTCTCGTGCTCACCGGTGTTCCCCATGAGGGTTCCGCTCCAACGGGAACGCAGGTCGTCCAGGGCCGGGTACACCGGGTCGTCCGTGACGTGCAGGTAGGCCAGTCCGAGCGGGTCCACGGCGGCCAGCAGACCGCGGTAGACGGGCGCCGGGTCCTTCTCGACCATTCCACCCTCGGGGTTTCCCGGTGCGACCCGCAGTCCGACGCGGTGGGCGCCGACCGCGTCGACCACCGCCTCGGTCACCTCCACCGCGAAACGGATCCGGCCGACCAGGTCGCCCCCGTAGCGGTCCGTTCGCAGATTGGTGTTGTCGGCGAGGAACTGGTGCGGCAGGTAACTGTTGGCGCCGTGGATCTCCACTCCGTCGAAGCCCGCCCGGATGGCGGCGCGCGCCGCGTCGGCGTGGTCGGTGACCGCCTGGCGCACCTCGGCGACCGTCATCGCGCGCGGCACCACGGTGTCCACCTTGCCGTCGAGCGTGTGCAGGGTTCCCGGCTTGCGCACCGCCGAGGGGGCCAGAGGAAGGCCGCCGTCCAGACGGTTGGCCGGGTGGCCGTTGCGCCCGGCGTGCATGATCTGGGCGAAGATCCTCCCTCCCGCCTCGTGGACGGCGCCGGTGACCTGCCGCCAGGCCTCCACCTGCTCCTCGGTGAACAGGCCGGGTTGGGTGAGGTACTGCTGTCCGGTCGGGCTCGGGGCGATGCCCTCGGAGACGATCAGACCGGCTCCGGCACGCTGCGCGTAGTACTCGGCCATCACGGGTCGGGGGACCGAGCGGTGGTCGGCGCGCAGACGGGTCATGGGGGCCATGACCACCCGGTTGGGCAGTACGAGGCCGGGGAGGGCGTACGCGTCGAGCAGGGTGTCGGCGGTGGTCCTGGGCGCGGAAAGGGAGGTGTCCACTGTTCTCGTCGTGTCCATGGCAAGAGCGTAGAATCTGCCATTGATGTCAGGTTCAACCCTTTGTGCGGCACATCACAGGAGGTGCGGTGCGCATCGGCGATCTATCGCGGCGGACGGGGGTCAGTCCACGGTCGCTGCGCTACTACGAGGAGCAGGGACTGCTCCTCTCCACCCGGACCCCCGGAGGGCACCGCGAGTACGGTGAGGACGCCGTCGAACGGGTCGACCGCATTCAGTGCCTGTTCGCGGCCGGGCTCGGCAGCGACATCGTGCGCGAGCTCATGCCGTGCATGTACGCCCAGGAGCGCGGCGATCCCGCCCCGGATCTGTTGGACCGGCTCCAAGAGGAGCGCACCCGGATCGACGAGGCCATCCGAAGGATGGAGAGGACCAGGGAGGCGCTGGACACCGTGATCGGAAGCGCCCGAAGCTGAGCCGTCCGCCCTTCCGCTTCCGTCGGCGGCCCGAGGCGGAGCCGGTCTCGGGTGAGGTCGACCGGCCCCGTTTCCAGCCTCCCGCACCGCATCCGAAGCCGGCCGTTCCCGGTCATGGTCCTCCCGACCCCACCAGGGACTCCGCGCGTTCGCCGATGACCGGTTACGCTCACAGCAACAGCGACATGACAGCGAACCCCAGCACCACGAGTGCGGCGAGGAGACGGCCGTGAACCCTGGCGGAATGGACATGCAGGCCCTGCTCCAGCAGGCCCAGCAGATGCAGCAGCAGCTCATGCAGGCTCAGCAGGCGCTGGAGGACGCCGAGATCGAGGGCAGTTCCGGCGGCGGACTGGTCAAGGTCAAGCTGAGTGGACGCGGACAGGTCGAGGACATCGGCATCGACCCCCAGGCGATCGACACCACCGACGCCGAGGAGAGCGCTCAGACCGTCGCCGATCTGGTCCTGGCGGCCATCCGCGACGCCGAGTCCCAGGTGGAGAGGCTCCAGCAGGAGAAGATGGGGCCGCTCGCCGAGGGCCTGGGCGGCGGCGGTATGCCCGGCGGAATGCCCGGTCTTCCCGGATTCTGACACCGGTCGCCCGAACGGCCCCGGGCACCCTTGGTGGCCGGGTGGCGACCATCGCAGAGCCTCGATCTTCGCGTCGGCGGGGTTTCCGGCCGGGCGTCCCGCGAGACCCCGGCCGGCCGCGTCCCGTGTGCGGCGGCCGACGCGGAACCCGTGTACCCGGAAGGTCGTCGCGCCGGATACGGTGGAGGAAGGGCAGACGGACCACCCTGCGAAGAGCCGGTCCGACCTGGTGGGTAGCCGATGTACGAAGGCGCGGTTCAGAATCTGATCGACGAGCTGGGGCGACTGCCCGGCGTCGGTCCGAAAAGCGCGCAACGCATCGCCTTCCATCTGCTGTCCGCCGAGAACGCGGACGTCAAACGCCTCGTCAACGCGCTTGTCGAGGTCAAGGAGAAGGTGCGCTTCTGCGAGGTCTGCGGCAACGTCGCCGAGGAGACCCGCTGTCGCATCTGCCGTGACGCCCGGCGCGACCCCGCCATCATCTGTGTGGTCGAGGAGTCCAAGGACGTCGTCGCCATCGAGCGCACGCGCGAGTTCCGGGGCCGCTACCACGTCCTGGGTGGCGCCATCAGCCCCATCGAGGGTGTGGGTCCCGACGACCTGCGTATCAAGGAGCTCATGACCCGCCTGGCCGACGGCCAGGTGACGGAGATGATCCTCGCCACGGACCCCAACCTGGAAGGGGAGGCCACCGCGACCTATCTGGCGCGGTTGGTCAAACCCATGGGGCTGAAAGTGACCCGACTGGCCAGTGGCCTGCCCGTGGGCGGCGACCTCGAATACGCCGACGAGGTCACTCTCGGACGTGCTTTCGAGGGACGCCGCAGCCTGGAGTTCTAGCTCACATTCGCCGTGTATTCGAGCGGATCGCGAGTAACCTCCGCCTGACCGGGTAAACCCGAGCGCTGGTGCACCGAGGCTCCACGCCCTCTCCGCCGCAGGTCGGACGGGGTCGACGGGGAAGTCGCCGGCTACACTCCATTTCATCTTGATCCCAACTCCTCAGGAGCATCGATCGTGGCCCTAATCGTGCAGAAGTACGGTGGGTCTTCCGTGGCCGACGCGGAAGCCATCAAGCGAGTAGCCCAAAGGATCGTGGCTCAGAAAAAGGCGGGATATGACGTCGTGGTCGTGGTCTCGGCCATGGGCGACACGACCGACGAACTGCTGGACCTCGCCGAGCAGGTCTCCCCGATGCCGCCGGCCCGTGAGCTGGACATGCTGGTGACGGCGGGTGAGCGCATGTCGATGGCCCTCGTGGCGATGGCCATCGAGAACCTCGGCTATGAGGCACGTTCCTTCACCGGTTCCCAGGCCGGTGTCATCACCACGTCGCTGCACGGCAACGCCAAGATCATCGATGTGACGCCCGGCCGCATCCGGGAGGCCGTGGCCGAGGGCGCGATCTGCATCGTCGCCGGCTTCCAGGGGGTGTCCCAGGACACCAAGGACATCACCTCGCTGGGTCGCGGCGGCTCCGACACCACCGCGGTGGCCCTCGCCGGCGCGCTCCAGGCCGACGCCTGTGAGATCTACAGCGACGTGGACGGCGTCTTCACCGCCGACCCCCGCGTCGTGCCCACCGCGCAGCGCATCCCCAAGCTCTCCTACGAGGAGATGCTGGAGATGGCGGCCAGCGGGACCAAGATCCTGCACCTGCGCTGCGTCGAGTACGCGAGGCAGTACAACATCCCCCTGCACGTCCGCTCATCGTTCAGTCAGAAGCCCGGGACCTGGATCGTTTCGGAAGTCGAGGAAAGCGAAGGCATGGAACAGCCGATCATCTCCGGGGTCTCCCACGACCGGAGCGAAGCCAAGATCACCGTCGTCGGAGTCCCCGACCGTAGCGGTGAGGCCGCCCCGATCTTCCGGGCCCTGGCCGACGCCGAGATCAACATCGACATGATCGTGCAGAACGTGTCGGCGGTCTCGACGTCCCGCACCGACATCTCCTTCACCGTTCCCCGCGACTCCGGAAAGCAGGCCGTTTCCGCGCTCAAGAAGGTGCAGGACAAGGTCGGCTACGACTCCCTGCGCTACGACGACAAGATCGGCAAGGTCTCGTTGATCGGCGCGGGTATGCGTTCCTACCCGGGTGTCACCGCCCGCTTCTTCGACGCGATCGCCGCCTCGGGCACCAACGTCGAGATGATCTCCACCTCGGAGATCCGCATCTCGGTGGTCGTGGTGGAGGTCCAGATCGACGCGGCCGTGCGCGCCGCCCACAGTGAGTTCAAGCTCGACGCCGACCAAGTGGAGGCTGTCGTTTACGGAGGTACCGGCCGATGAGTAACCGTCTTCCCACCCTCGCCCTCGTCGGCGCCACCGGCGCCGTCGGCACCGTGATGCGGGGCATCCTGACCCAGCGTGAGAACGTCTGGGGCGAGATCCGCCTCGTGGCCTCCGCGCGCAGCGCGGGCAAGGTCCTGAGCGTGCGCGGTGAGGACGTCGTGGTCCAGGCCCTGTCCCCCGAGGTCTTCGACGGTGTGGACGTCGCCATGTTCGACGTCCCCGACGAGGTGTCCAAGGAGTGGGCGCCGGTCGCCGTCGCACGCGGCGCGGTGGCCGTCGACAACTCCGGCGCCTTCCGCATGGACCCGGACATTCCGCTCGTGGTGCCCGAGGTCAACGCGGACCAGGTCCGCAACCGTCCGCGCGGCATCATCAGCAACCCCAACTGCACCACCCTGTCGATGATCGTGGCGATCGGTGCCCTGCACCGCGCCTACGGCGTCAAGGAGATCGTGGCCTCCTCCTACCAGGCCGCCTCCGGTGCGGGACAGGAGGGCATCGACACCCTGCGCGACCAGATGTCCACGGTCGCCGCGGACCGCACCCTCGGGGACAAGGCGGGCGACGTACGCGCCGCCGTGGGCGAGCTGGGTCCGTTCCCGGCACCGCTGGCCTACAACGTCGTGCCGTGGGCGGGTTCGCTCAAGGACGACGGATGGTCCTCCGAGGAGCTGAAGATCCGCAACGAGTCGCGCAAGATCCTGGGCCTGCCCGACCTGCGCGTCTCGGCCACGTGCGTGCGGGTTCCGGTGATCACCACCCACGCGCTGACCGTGCACGCGACCTTCTCCGAGGAGGTCACCGCCGAGGAGGCCCGTAAGGTGCTCGGCTCCGCCGAGGGCGTCGTGGTCCAGGACGACCCGGCCAACGGGGAGTTCCCCACCCCCGCCGACGTCGTGGGCACCGACCCGACCTGGGTCGGTCGTATCCGCCAGTCGCTGGACGACCCGAAGTCGCTGGACCTGTTCCTGTGCGGGGACAACCTGCGCAAGGGCGCCGCGCTGAACACCGCGCAGATCGCCGAGGTCGTGGCCCGGGAGTTCACCCAGGGCTGACCGCATGACGCTGCACGGGGGAGACGGCCGATCGATGGTCGTCTCCCCCGTTCGTGTACGCGGTGGGGCCGGGGGTGTCCGGCACTCCCGACCATCCGTGGCGGGTACGGCGGTGTGCGTGTGCCCGTCTCAGCGGCGGCGCGGGTCGCCGGGACGACGGGCCCGGGCCAGTGTCAGCTTGTAGAGGAGCCTGCACTGCTCGGTCGAACCGATGAGGTCGGAGGTCTCCACCGGACGGTTGCCGCTGTAGTGGGTGCGCTCCACCACGAGCACGGGTATCCCGGGGGCGGAGTCGAGCAACGAGGCCTCGTGGTCACGTAGGGCGCGTACGCCGACCTCCTCCACCACGCGGTCGATCGGGTGTCCCGCGGCACCGAGCCGTTCGATCAGACCGGTGTCGGGTGCGCTGTCGAACGGGGTGTGCAGGGTGCCCGTGGTGAGGGCGGCGGGTTCCCAGGACTGGTGCAGGGTGATGGGCAGTTCCGAGGACAGGCCCCGAGAGGTGGTGCGGTACACCGGGTCGCCGTCGCGCAGTCGCAACCGGGCGCTCAGCGTGGGGGAGCACCGCTCCTGTTCGGTGCCGATGGCCTCCCGCGCGAGTTCGCCCAGGCCGAAGCCGGAGGAGGAGTCGGTTCGGCAGAGCCGGAAGACCTCGGGCACCGGGCGCACGAAGTATCCCGAGCCGGGACGGGACTCGACCAGGCCTTCGGTGACCAGCAGTCGCAGAGCGGTACGGGAGATCTGTTCGCTGACACGGTAGGAGCGCGCCAACCGGGTTCGGGAGGGGAGCCTCGTACCAGGAGGCATCTCCCCGTTCAGGATCGGCTCGCGTAGCTGCTGGGCCAGCCAGAGGTACCGGGGTTGCCTGGCCATGGTCACCCGGCCCGGTTCACTACGCCTCTCCCGCCCTTCCGGTGTCTGTGCTCTCCGGGACGGACGGTGGTGCGTACGGACCGAGGAGCGCGGGGGCCGGTGTCGCCGCCGTCGCCGGTGGGAACCGTGGAGGAGAGAAGGGGAGTGTGCCTACCAGATCGCCGAAGCTCGCCCATGGTCCCCAGTAAAGCAGCGAAAAGCCCTGGTAGGGGGCGTTCTCAGAAAGTCATCACCCTCGCCGGGTGAGACGCCGCGGAAACGGAAGCCCGGTCGGAGGCCGGGGGAAACGCCCGGAAA
>CALGOD010000065.1 GCA_937957845.1 uncultured Nocardiopsis sp. | reverse complement strand
GCCCAGCATGAACGACCAGTGGTTCGGGAAGACCTTGCGCAGGTTCTTCTCGCCGGTCTTCGCCAGGTGGAAGCGGTCGTCGATGAAATTGCCGACGCCGCGAAGCGCCTTGGGTGCTTGCGTGGTCTTACTCATCGACTAGTCCTTCGCATAATCCCAGAACGTCGGACCGGGCGGCTCGGTGAAGTCGCCGGTCGCGATGAGATAACCCTCGTCGTCGACACCGATCGGCAGCTGCGGAAGAGCGCGGTGCGCTGGACCGAAGACGACGTGTGCGGCGTCGGCTGCGTCGAAGGTCGACTGGTGGCACGGGCACAGGATGCGATGCGTCGTGCGCTCGTACAGGGCCGCCGGGCAGCCCACGTGTGTGCAGATCTTGGAGTAGGCGACGATGCCGTTGTACGTCCAGTTTAGACGCGTCTCGTCGGTACCCTCGATCTTTTCGGTCATCCTCTCCTTCCAGTCCCCCTCCGGCATCTTGATGAGCATGATGACGGACTTGGCCTGGTCGTCGAGGCTGATCCCGTGGTAGTGGCCTTCCTCGTCCATCGCGGGCAGGGCGGAGATCATCCCGTTGGGGTCGTTCTCCAGGTCCTCCGGGCGCAGGGCCCGGCTGGTGCCCTCGACGTACATACGCCGACCGTTCTCCCACGGAGTCGTCTTGAGCTTGTCGCCGGGCAGAGGGCCGGTGTCGCGCAGAAGCACGATCGGAGCCAGACCCAGGGGCAGCATCGCCAGGATGAGGGTGCGCCGCATCAGCGGGCGCTTGGTGAACCCGCTCTCGTCGGCGCCCTTCATGAAGAACTCTCCGAAGGAGCTCTTCTCCTTGTCACTGGAGGGCAGCTCGTCGTAGGGAGAGTGCACCTCGTAGTGGGGCATCACCTGGCGTGCCCACACCGTCATGCCCGCGCCGATACCGAACATGGCCAGCGTGAGCGTGCCGCCCAGCAGCATGTTCGAGTACTGGGCGATCAGCGGATGGCCGATCGCGGGCTCGCCCGCCGCGTTGGGCGGGAACAGGAAATAGGAGACCAGGAAGCCGATCCCGCCGAGGAAGGCCAGGATGAACCACAGCGAGGCGGTCCTTTCACCGCGACGCTGCATCTCCTCCGGGCGGACGTGCGTCTCGGAGGCCGCGTAGGGCCCGTCGTGCTCGTCGTTCGGGGCCCCGGGGACCCCGGCCACCACCGGTTCCTCGGCCTTGGGCGTGCCGACCACGCGGTCGGGCCGGCCGTCTCCGGCCTCGTTGTTGTCGTTGGCGTTGTTCTTAGTCATGGGCTCGCTGCTTCGCGGTGATCCAGATCGCGCAGGCAATGATCAGGGAAAGGCCTACGACCCACCCGATGAAGCCCTCGGCGACCTGGCCGACCCGGTTGAGGTCGAAGATGCCCCCGGCGTTGGGTTCGGCCTGGAGCTTCTTCACATAGGAGATGAGCTCCTGCTTCTCCTCGGGCTCGATGACGGTGTCACTGAACATCGGCATGGCCCCGGGACCGCTGACCATGGCCTCGTAGATCTCGCGCGGAGTCGCGTCGTGGATCTCGGGGGCCCAACGGCCGTCGGTGAGGGCACCGCCGCCGCCGGACCAGCCGTGGCAGTGCGCACAGTTGGTCAGGTACAGCTTCATGCCCATGTCGGTGTCGTCGGCGCCTTCGATGTAGGCCTCGAAGTCGGCCTCGTGCTCCTCCATCGCGGCCTCGTAGGACGCGTCGTCCTCGAAGTTCTCCCGCTGGGGGGGACCGCCGGGCACCTCGTAGGGGACGCCCGGTCCGCCTTCCCTGATCTCCTCGTTGTAGTAGGCGACCAGGTTGGCCAGGTCCTGCTCGGACATGACCATGGGCCTGCGCGGCATCTGGTTGTCCGGGTCCATGGACGGCATGCGTCCGGTGCTGACCTGGAAGTTGACCGACGCCGCACCGGAGTTGCGGATGTCGGGCCCGGTATCGCTGCCACCGCCGTCGTAGTTGTGGCAGGAGGCACACGTCTGGTTATAGATGTCCTCGCCCGCTGCGACGTCGACGTCATCCGGTGACGGGACCTCGGCGGCGAGGGTCTGCGCCTCGGCTTGGTCGGCGGTGGGTGCCAGGGCGGCGTATCCCACCCCGAAAAGGGCTAGCGCGAGGATGACGACGACATACCCCGCCAGGGGATGCCGTCGCCGCGCGGTAATCCATTTCAC
>CALGOD010000064.1 GCA_937957845.1 uncultured Nocardiopsis sp. | reverse complement strand
GGACGAGCGTCACCGCGACCAGGACGGCCAGCAGGATGGCGATGGCGCCCACGCTGCCCATGAGACCGAGGAAGCCGATGCCGGTGAGGTTCAGGCCCAGGAGGGCGATGAGCACGGTGGTCCCCGCGAAGACCACGGCGTTGCCCGCGGTGCCGTTGGCCAGACCGATGGACTCCACCAGGTCGAAGCCCTGCTTGAGCTGACGGCGGTGGCGGTTGACGATGAACAGGGCGTAGTCGATGCCGACGGCGAGACCGAGCATCAGACCGAGGATCGGCGTGATCGTGGCGATGTCGAGCACGTCGGACAGCGACATCGCCGCCAGGGTGGCGATGCCCACGCCGACCAGGGCGGTGAGCAGGGGCAGACCGGCGCCCACGAGGGTGCCGAGCATGACCACCAGCACGACGCCCGCCACGATCACACCGATCACCTCGGCGACGCTGACGAGACTGGGCAGGGCCATGGCGAGGTCGTCGCCGAACTCCACGGTGGTCCCGGGGACGGGGTCGTCCGAGAAGGCCGCCATCACGGCGTCCTTGGTGTCCTGGGTGACCGCCTCCTGGCTGTCGGTGAAGGCGACGTTGACCAGGGCGGTGCCGCCGTCCTCGGAGACCGTGCGGATCTTCGAGGCCATCTCCATCAGGGCCTCACCCCGTTCGAGGCGTTCCTCCTCCTCCGCCAGGGTCTCCAGGCCGATGTCGATCATGGCCTGCCGCTCCTCGGGGGTCCCCGGGGGGATCCCCTCGCCCGCCTCGATCCCGGCACGGGCGGCTTCGAGTTCTTCGCGGCCGCTTTCGAGCGTCTCCTGATGCTCGGAGCGCTCCTCCTCGGTCGCGAACGGATCGATGACGTCCTGAACCCCGGCGACCTCGGCGGCCCTCTCGACGCGCTCGCCGATCTCCTCCCGCTGGTCGTCGGTGAAGGCGGAGCCGTCCTCGGTCTGGTAGACGACGGTGCCCGCGCCGCCGCCCATGTCGGAGAACTCCGCCTTGAGACGCTGGTTCACCTGGTCGGTCGGGGTGCCGGGGATGGAGAAGCTGTCCTCCAGGTCACCGGAGAAGAGGAGGAAGGCGGCGCCGGCCGACACCAGGAGTGCCAGCCAGACCGCGATGACGGTTCGGGCGCGCCGTGCTGAGGCGCACCCGAGTCTGTAGAGAAATTCAGCCATGGGTATCCCGCAAACGAGGTGGGTGGGAGCGCGTGCGCTCAGGAGGCGTCGGCCTCGGAGGACAGGGCTCCGAAACCGTCGCGGTTGACGGTGATCATGCGGTCGAGGAGCTCGTCCCAGACGCGACGTGACTCGGGGGTGTCGACCCCGCCGGTGACCCGTGCCCAGTGCCGGACCACGACCAGGGAACCGCCCACGAGCGCCCCGCACATCAACTCGACCTCCAAGGGGTCGGCCGAGGGGTGGTGACGCATGGTGGTGGCCGCGATCCGCGTGCCCAGTTCGGTGAGGGAGCGTTCGAAGAGCACGGCCTGGCGGGGGCTGGGCCCCTTGTCCCGGGGGTCGAGGATCCGGGCGAGACCGCCGCCCTCGGACTGGAAGATCCGGGTGAGCTCGGTGATGGGGGTGACCAGGTCGGTGGCCCGCAGGGCGGCCGCGACCCGGTCGAACATCGCAGGGCCGCCGGGCCGCTCCGAATCCGACGCGGACAGGTTGGCGTCGACGTTGGAAAGGACCGTTCCGAGCATCTCGCGGAAGACCTCGACGGTGATGTCGTCCACCGACGTGAAGTGGTTGAACACCGTCCGCCGGGAGACGTCGGCACGCGCGGCGAGCTGGTCGACGGTGAAGTCGGTACCGCCGATCTCCGTCATCAGCGCGGCCGCGGCGTCGATGATGGCGCGCCGATGCCGTGCCTTGAGGGCTCCACGCCGGTCGGGCACGGAGGGTCGCTGCCGTTCTGCCATGGGTCCAGAGTAGAGAAGAAGATGCACTCAGTGCAACGACGCACTGAGTGCAGCAAGTCACACGGGCGGAGGCGGAGAGGCCCGGCAAGGCGGGGCCACCTCGCCGTGTCGGAAGGTGTCGTCGTGGGACCGTCCCGGCGGCGCGACGCGGCGGACGACCTTCCGGAGCTTCCGGCCGACGTCGCCCGGTCGCCGGTGAGAGGCCCCGACACGGGCGTGACGCCGAAGAGCGGGGCGGGGTGGTGGAGGTGACGCCGTGGGCCGTGCCGGGGCCGTCGTCGACGGGTCAGGCGAAGCACCAGGCGAGGGGGAGGATGGCGGGAGCGAGCGCGGTGGCCTTTCCACGAGACCCGTCCGAGCGTGGCGCCCGCACGGACCGTGTGGGTCCGCCTTGGACGCCGGGATCGGACGGAGCCCGCACGGTCGGCCGAGTGGGGCACTTCGACAGGAGACCAGGAGACAGGGGGAGAAGCCTCGTGGACTCGCGGGACCCTCTCGGGAGCGGCCCCGGGATGGACCGGGGTCGAGGTCCCCGCGCGGCTCGATCCGCCTCTGGGCGGAGGCACCCACCGGACACGACGTCCTGCGCTACGCTGCGGCGGCCGGAACCGTCCTCACCCACCCCTCCGGTGCGGTGGTGCGCCGGTTCACCGGTGTGGGGACACCCCACTTTCCCGGATCCCGGAGAGGCATGGACCACCGCGGTGGACGCCGGACCTTTCCGTCCCATGTGAGGAGGGGCGTTGACGAGCAACCGTTCCATGGAGGAGACCACCGCGCTGCTGGTGGACTTCGTTCGGAAACACTTCTTGGACGGTGATCCCGAAGGTGTCTTCGACGAGTCCAGCCCCTTGCTCGACACGGGTGTGCTGACCTCCCTGAACACCGCCGTCCTGCTCAACTACATCCACAACGACCTTGGCGAGAACCTCGCCTTGGACCAGATCACGCGACAGACCTTCCAGGACGTGCGGAGCATCAGCGCGGCCTTGGGCGCGACGGGTCCCCAGGCCACGGGCCAGGGACGGGAAGAGTCGCGGTGAGGGGACGACCAAGAGACGAGGCGGGGGTGCCGCCGCTTCCGGTGGGTTTCTCCATCGCCCTCGATCCCGACACGGTCGTACGGTCCCAGGGGCGTGTCGTGGTGGGAGGGGATCCCCCTCGTACCCTTTCCCTCTCCCCGTCCGAGAGTAGGCTTCTCGAAGAACTGGGCGACGGCCCGGTGCGTACCGCCGAGGCGGGGGCCCTGGCCCGGCGTCTCGTGGACTCCGGAGCCGCGCACCCTCGCCCTCCCACAGTCGCCACCCCGGGGAAGACCGTGGTGATCGTCCCCGTTCGCGACCGCCCGGACGAACTCGACCGGCTCCTTCGTTCTCTCAACGCGTGCGAGGACGCCGGGATGGTGGAGGAGGTCCTTGTCGTGGACGACGGCTCCCAGGACCCGGAAGCCGTGGCCTCGGTCGCCGCCCGCAACGGTGCGCGACTGATCGTCCGACCCGTGAACGAGGGGCCGGCGGCGGCCCGTAACAGCGGACTCGCCGCGTGTGCCGACGATGTGGAGTACGTGGCGTTCCTGGACAGTGCCTTCGTGCCCCGGCCGGGATGGCTGGCACCCCTCCTCGCCCACTTCGCCGATCCCGAGGTCGGCGCGGTCGCCCCCCGGATACGACCGGCGCGTCCCGATCGGTCCGTGCTCGGCGCTTACGCGGTGGCGCGTTTCCCCTTGGACCTGGGGGAGCGGGAGGCCCTGGTCAGACCAGGCGGGCGGGTCGGCTACCTGCCCACCGCCGCGCTCGTCGTACGGCGCGCGGCCGTGGACGCGGATGTCTTCGACGAGGACCTGCGCTACGGAGAGGACGTGGACGCCGTGTGGCGTCTGGCGGACTCGGGATGGCGTGTGCGTTACGAACCCGGTGTCAAGGTGACGCACACCGAACCCGCGACATGGAGCGCATACCTGACACGCCGCTATCACTACGGAACCTGCGCGGGTCCGCTGGCCCTGCGGCATCCGGATCGCATCGCCGCCATCATGCTCCGGCCGGGGCCCGCGGTGACCGCTGCGGTGCTTCTCGCGGCCTGTCCGGCGCTGGCCGCCGTTCTGCTCGGCTCGGCGGTGTGCGGTCTCCCGCGCCACCTCCGGCGCGCGGGGCTGTCCGAACCCGTCGTCACGTGGGTGACGGCGCAACCGGTGGGGGCGACCATGGTCGGAATGGGACGCGTCCTCACCCAGGCGGGACTTCCGGTGCTGCCGGTGGCGGCATTGGCACCGGGAAGGCGCGGGCGAAGGCTCGCTGTGCTGGGCGTGTTGGCGGTGGCTCCCGCGTTGCGCGACTGGATGGCGACGCGACCCTCGGTGGACCCCGTGCGGTGGACGCTGGCGAGTCTGGCCGACGATGTCGCCCACGGGGTGGGGATGTGGCGCGGTGCGCTCCGCTCACGCACCTTGGCTCCGCTCCTCCCGCGGTTCCGGTCGAACCGGCCGAAGTAGGGAGCGTGGGCGGGCGCGGAACGCCAGGGATGGAGCGACTCCCCGGGCGGGCACACCGTTCTCGTCTTCGCGAGGGTTCCCAAGATCGTCGAGAACCGGCAGGACTCCCGTCGGCGGATCCGCCGCTCTGGACGTCCATCCGCTGACAGGGAGCCCCGCCCCATACGGGAAACCGCCCGAACCCCACCCCGGTCGGCCGCCCTGTGGGCGTACCGGAGAGGTGGGATTCGGGCGGACGAGTCCGTCAGAGTACCGCGCCGCGATCTACGACCGGAGCCACTCGGACTTCAGGCACTGGGTGCCCGATCCGGCCGGGCCGAGGGGAGGCCCCACGTGCTCTGACCGTCGACCGGTGCTCGGACGGCTCGTGGACTACAGCGGCTGGGCGACGCTGCATCCGGTGATGCTGTAGCCGCTGCACATGAGCAGGGTCTCCTCAGAGGCGAATTCGAGCTCCATTTCCTGGAGCGCGAGAATGTCGTTGAGAGCCATGTGAATTCTCTTTTCTCCGGCCAGCAGAACCTGGTCCGGCTGAATAGCCGGAATGATCTCTACATCGGCTGGGCGACGCTACAGTTGTAAACGCTCGCCCCGCTGCACATGAGCGGGGTCTCCTCGGAGGCGAGTTCGAGCTCCATTTCCTGGAGCGCGAGAATGTCGTTGAGAGCCATTATTTTCCACCTCCTCTGGGGATGGGTTTCAGGGATGTTCGGTCGTATGGCCCTGCGGGCCGGCACACGGACTACAGCGGCTGGGCGACGCTGCATCCGGTGACGCTTGTTCCGCTGCACATGAGCGGGGTCTCCTCGGAGGCGAGTTCGAGCTCGATCTCCTGGAGCGCGAGAATGTCGTTGAGCGTCATTTCTGGCACAAACCCTTCATGTTGTCTAGAAGCCGGTGTCGGGTGGCTCGGCGAGACCGGTCTGCCGAGCGCTTAGCGTTTTGGAGTGTCCCGCTAGCAGAACACCCCGGCACAGAAATTAGCTCCAAAGAATCCCGATGGAAACCCATGTTCGCCGACAACCTCGGATTTCGTCCGTTCTAGCAGGTCACAGAGGAGAAGGAGTGGCCGGATGATCTGGTACTCGGCCACTCCCGGCTGCTTACCGCTGATCTACGGGGTCCGCCTGCACTCCGGTGCGGATCAGCGTGTTCCCCCCGCATGCTTCTTCACGAACTCGGTGATGGAGGAGATGACGAAGTCGATCATCTCGTCGGTGATCCCCGGATAGACTCCCACCCAGAACGTCTGCTCAGTGATGATGTCGCTGTTGACCAGGTCATCGGCGATACGGTGCGGTCGGTTGATGTAGGCGGGGTGCCGGGTCAGGTTCCCGGCGAACAGCAGACGGGTACCGATTTTGCGGGCTTCGAGGAAGGCCACGAGCTCGGCGCGACTGAACGGGGCCTCGGGGTCCACGGTCAGGACGAACCCGAACCAACTGGGGTCGCTGCGCGGCGTCGCCTCGGGGAGCAGCAGCCAGGGCACCCCGTCGAGCCCCTCCCGAAGCCTCCGCCAGTTACGGCGGCGGGCGGCGCCGAACTCGTCCAGCCTGGCGAGCTGGCTGAGGCCCAGCGCCGCCTGCAGGTCCGTCGACTTCAGGTTGTAGCCGACGTGCGAGTACGTGTACTTGTGATCGTATCCGGCGGGCAGGCGGCCCACCTGGAAGCCGAAACGCCGGTGACAGGCGTCGCTCTCGCCCGGCTCGCACCAGCAGTCACGCCCCCAGTCGCGCATCGACTCGATGATCCTCGCCAGCGCCAGGTTGGACGTGAGAACGCAGCCCCCCTCGCCCATCGTGAGGTGGTGGGCGGGATAGAAGCTCACAGTCGACACATCGCCGAAATTCCCCGTGAGCCGGCCGTCGTAGAACGAGCCGACGGCATCGCAGTTGTCCTCGATGAGGTAGAGCCCGCGCTCCTTGGCGAGTTCGGCGATCTCGGTGGCCTCGAAGGGGTTGCCCAGGGCGTGGGCGAGCATGATGGCCCGTGTCTTGGGGGTGATGGCCCGGGCGACCCGGTCCACGACCGTGTTGTAGGTGCCGAGTTCGACGTCGACGAACACCGGGAGGAGCCCGTTCTGCAGAATCGGGTTGACCGTGGTGGGGAATCCCGCCGCGGCGGTGATCACCTCGTCACCGGGGCGGATCCGGCGCTTCCCCAGTGTGTGCGACGTGAGGGACGAGAGCGCGAGCAGGTTCGCGGAGGACCCCGAGTTGGTCAGGTGCGCCTTGCGCAGTCCCAGCAGGCGTGCGAAGGCCGACTCGAACCGGCGGGAGTGCGCACCCGCGGCGATCCTCATCTCAAGGGCGGCCCCCACCAAGGCGGCCCGGTCGTCTTCGGTGAGTACGGCTCCGGAGGTCCAGATCTCGGTGGTCCCCGGTACGAAGGTCGCGGGCCTCTCCGTAGCGCGGTGATAGGCACGGACGCTTTCGAGGATCTGCGCCGCTTGGTCGCTTGTCTCCATCCGAATCCTCCTCGGTGGGGGTGGTCCCAGTGAACTCGGGTCGGCCGGGGCACGACGATGTTCCCGGGGTGGAAGAGCGTGAAGCGACGGTCGCCGACCGGTGGACCGGTTTCGGAAGGCGCGGTGTCGAGAAACACGCACCGGCCGACATGGGTCCGCGCGGCCGTCCGTCGCGCCATCCTTCATGCTGTGAGGTGCCGAAGAAAGCGGCAACCGAGGAGCCAGGGGAAACCATCGGTGTCCCCTTCCTTTCACGGATCGGCGTGAGCGGCTCCCGGCCCGCCGACGACGTCTCAGCGGGCGGCCTCCCCTCTGCCCGGAGCCGGCCGGAGGCCGTCTCGGCGGCCTCCCGTGCCTGTCCCGGGGGCACCCTCACACGGAGGACCTTCCCAGAGTGTCGCGCCTGGGAGAGGGGGAAGGCGGTCCGACCGGGTCGTGACGGAGCTCGGGAGGCCTGCTTCGCGGTGTCCGCCCTCCCACCTCCGTAGGGGGCGCCGTGTTCGTCGCGTGGCCGTACCGGATCGAACATGAGGGCGTCGGGGACGATCGTCCCCGAGATGTTCGCTGTCACGTCTCTCCTTTCGGGTGTGGCGCGGTCCGCCGTCGGAGCAAGGAGCGACCGGCCGACTCGCGGTGGAACACCGCTGTCATCGCCGTGTTCGCCGTTCGTGCGACCGGGATGCGTGGTCCAGAAGATCGGACAGGGACTCCTCCAGCTCCAGGCTCGGATGCCATGACAGCAGACGTCGGGCCGCTGTGATGTCCAGCTGTTGCCAGGACGGGTCGGAGCGGGGCCCGGTCGGCGGCTCCTCGATGAGTTCGAGGGGGATGCCGCTGAGCGCGATCATCCGCTCGACCGCCCACCGGACGGGCACGGCCCGACCGCCGCCGACGTTGATGACCCGTCCGGCCACGGAAGGCCCGGGAGCCACGACCGTGGCCACCACCGCCTGGGCGACGTCGCGCACGTCGACGAAGTCCCGCCGGGAGCGGAGCGGGGTCAGACGTAGCCGCGGCCGCGTATCGGGACACACCGACCGGTGTCCGACTTCGGCCAGGCGGTGGGCCACGGCACCGAGGAGGCTCTGTCGGGGAGCCCCGGGGCCGACGACGTTGCCGACACGTAACACGGTCCCCACCAGGCCGGAGGCCCGTGCTCCGTCGAGTACCGCGCGAGTGCCGAGGAGTTTCGACTCGGCGTAGGCGCCGATCGGCGCCGGGACGTGGTCCTCGACGAAGCTCGTCCCGACCTCGCCGGACCCGTACTCGTGGACGCTGCCCAGATGGACGAGCCGCGGCCGCTCGGAGGTGAGGGACAGGGCGCGCACCAGCCGCCCCACGAACTCGGCGTTCGCGGTGAGCATCTCCTCGCGCGATGCCTCGTGGACCCTCCCCGCGGCGTTGACCACCACCGAGGGGGCGGTGGAGACGAGGAGACGGTGTAGATCCCGCTCGGACGCGGACGCCAGGTCCAGCCGTATCGAGTCCGCATCGAGCCGGTCCGTTCCGGAGGCGTTCCTCGACACCGAGAGGACACGCGCGGCGGCGGAACGGAAGGCGGCGCACAGGTGCCGCCCCAAGAAGCCGGTGCCTCCGAGCACGAGGACGCGTCCTCCCGCGAGGTCGGAGCGCCCGAACTCCAGCGAACCGTTGCGCGACGCGATGCCCATCGCCTCCTGATCCAGGTGTCTCGCCGGCGGGACCGCCGGAGCAGCGGAGACGGCACCGAACCATAAGGCAGACGGAGACCCGGTGCTAGGGTCTGCCTCCGCATTGGAGCCGACTATCCGGAGATCAGGGGTGCCTGCGTGATATTTCCGCACATCCACGCGCCTGGAATCGCCCTTGAGGCCACACACGCCAGGGTCGGGAGCGAGATCCATGCCGAACTGACCGCCCAGGGCGTTCAGGGCATCGACGGCCACGACGCCTTCGCCTCCCCCGCGCTCTGGCCGAACCGGCCCTATCAGGAGGTCTCCGCGCAGTTCTTCGTACGTGCCGCCGGGGACGGTGAGACCCTCGGCTACACCTCTCTGCACGAACTCAGGCCGCACAGTAGATATGTGAAATGCGCCTTGGCGGTGGACGGTGAGGCGGGCGCCGAGGTCCGCGCCGAGGTGGCGGCCCTGACCGTGAACTACGCGTTCGCGATGTGGAACGTGAGGAAGATCTACTTCTGGACGCCCGAGCCCGAGGTACCCGGCTTGGCCGCCGTGGGAACGGCGCCGGAGCGGGAGGGAACACTGCCCGAGCACCTGTTGGACGGAGGCGCGTTGCGCGCGGTACACATATTCGCTCTTTACCGGCGGCAATGGCAGGACAGGGGAGTCGAGTTCGTCGAGCGGCTCGCCACCGAGTCCCGAGACCTCGCCGTAGACGGGAGGGAGGGATGAGCCTACGTTCCGAGGCCATCCAAGAACCGGCTATCGCCACGCAGGGGCTGCGCAAGCGCTATGGCGAGATCGAAGCGGTGAAGGGGGTCGACCTGGAGGTCGGCCGAGGTGAGATCTTCGGCTTGCTGGGCCCCAACGGCGCCGGTAAGTCCACGATGATCAAGATGCTGTGCACCCTCACTCCCCCGACCGAGGGAACGGCCACCGTCGCCGGACACGACGTGGTCCGACAGCAGATGGAGGTGCGTCGCAGCATCGGCCTGGTGTTCCAAGAGCAGACACTCGACCCCTACCTGACCGGTTGGCAGAACCTGCGTTTCCACGCCGATATCTACGGCGTTCCCGCGCGGGTGGCGGATGAGCGTGTCGACGAGGCGCTGCGCAAGGTGGACCTCTTCGACCACCGGCACAGGGCGGCGATGACGTACTCCGGGGGCATGCGGCGCAGGATGGAGATCGTGCGGGCGATGTTGCACCGTCCGGACGTGCTGTTCCTGGACGAGCCCACCGTCAGTCTCGACCCGCAGACACGCCAGGTGATCTGGGACGGTGTCCGTGAGATCAACCAGCGTGACGGTGCCACGGTCTTCATGACGACGCACTACTTGGAAGAGGCCGAGAACTGCCACCGCATCGCCATCCTCGACAAGGGGAGCATCGTCGCTCTGGGCACCCCGCGTGAGCTGAAGGACAGCGTGGGCAAGGACCGCGTCGAGTTGGACTCCGCCGACAGCGCCGGAGTGGACGAGATATTGCGGGAGACGTTCGACATCGACGCCGTGGTCGAGGGTGACAAGGTCGTCTTTCACGTGGCGGAGGGGGAGAAGTTCCTCCCCGAACTCTTTTCACGGCTGAACGGCACCGTCCGTTCGGTCCGGGTGACGCAGCCGTCGCTGGACGATGTCTATCTCTCCTACACGGGCACCAGTTTCCAAGACGGGGAGAAGGCCGACGACGGTGAGGGCGCGCGACTAGATCGGAAGAGCGTCGTGTAGGGAAAGAGTGTAGA
>CALGOD010000063.1 GCA_937957845.1 uncultured Nocardiopsis sp. | reverse complement strand
ATCGGTCGTGGACGGCTGTGTACTGGCTGCGGGAGGCCATGCCCGGCGTACGGGCCTCGATCTTGCCCCAGGAATAGGTGCGTTCACCGGTCACTCGGCTCCAGGGCTGGGAGATGGTCTTCTCCACGATGTCGCCGTCGGGGCCGTTGAGGGTGCTCTCCTCCAGGGTGAAGCCCTTGTACTCGTTGAGGTCGGTGTGTTCCGTTCCCTTGGAGTCGGTGACCTTGGCGGTGCGGGTACCGCTGGGCAGGCGGTCTCCGTGCATGCCGCGGAAGAAGCGGTGCTCGGTCGCGGACTGGGTGTCGTCGTCCGTGCCCTCGATGACCCGGACCTGTGCGTAGCCGCGCCAGTCGGACCAGGTGCGGTACTTGTCACGGGTGGTGCCGTTGGCGTCCTGGTAGCGCCAGGCCGCATCGCCCGCGTATTCGTAGGTGGTGATGTTCTCCGGCTGGTCGGTGACCAGGTCGTGTTCGCTCACCTGGGTGACCACGTACTTGTGGAACCAGTCGGTGTACTGGCCCTTGCCGTCTGCGGTGCTGTTGACGACCGGGAAGCAGCGGGTGCCGTTGGTGTGCGGGGTCGGGAAGTCCTGGGGGTCGCATTCGCCGCCGGCGTAGCCGACGTCGATCTGCGAGCCGCTCTCGGTCAGGATCTTCGTGATCCGCCACTTCATCATGGGGGCGAAGCCGTCGCTTTGGGTGTCGACCCTGTTCTCGAACTGGGTGCCGCCGAATTCCAGTTTGGGCATGGCTTCGGTACCGCCCACGTGGCCGGTGTGCGTGATCGACTCCAGCCACAGGTCCGGGGGCGTGCCGTCGCCAGTCCGGGGATAGGCGTGCTCCAGTGTCCAGGAGTCGACGTTTGTGTAGGTGGAGCCGTCGTGTACCTGGGTGGTGACGGAGTCGAGCTTCTTACGGGTCCAGAAGGTCGGGGACAGTTTGTTGGTGCAGTTCTGTCCCTGTGCGCAGTGCTGGTCGAAGGGAGCGTCGGGCCAGTGGCCGGCGTTGGCGCTGGTGAACTTGTCCTCGGCGCAGTCGAAGCTGCTGGTGGGGATGCAGCGCTCGCTGACGTCGAAGTTCACCCGGGCCGGGGCGGTGCCGTAGACGTCGTCGGCGCGCAGTCCGTAGTCGATGCGGCGCAGGTATCCGCCGCGGTCGTAGGGGGTGGGAGAGTTGGCCTGCCCGTTGCGGCCGTAGTGGTTGCGTTCCTTGGTGTAGTGGTACGTCATCGCGTTGCCGTGGACGTCCACCACGTAGTCCAGGTTCCACCGCCATGCTTGCTGGCACCAGGAGTTGGCGAAGTTGGAGCCGTTGCAGGGCTGCTCTGAGGTGCGTCCGAACACCGGGACGGTCCACGCCGAGTTCGTTTCGGCCTTGCCGCTGCTGTAGCCGGGCAGCCGGTTCATCCCGAAGTAGTACTGGGTGCCGTCCGTGGTGGTGATCCGCCAGTACTCACCGTCGTTGTCGCCGTTGGTGGTGCCGGTGAGGCGCTCGATCCGGGACGCGTCGTCGTGGCGCATCCTCCACGTGCCGTCCTCGTCCAGGAACATCTCACCGGAGCGGCCGTTCAGCGAGAACGTGGCGTTGTGCCGGGACCAGCACAGGTCGCCGGTCTTGGCCGAGTCCGGCTGGCTGTCCGCACAGGGGATGTAGCTGCGTTCGATGAAGCCGGGAGAGTAGTTGAAGCCCTCGCCGATCCAGGAGGTCTGGTTGTTGGACGAGGAGACCCGCCCGTCGACGGAGCCGGAGGAGTAGCCCAGCTCGATTCCCGGAGTCAGGTCGCCGGCGACCGGAGGGATGTCGAGAGGATAGTTCCAGGAGAAGTCGCCCGTCTGGAGGCCGACGTCCCAGTTGGATGAGGAGGAAAGGTCCGTGGCCTTGTAGTCGCCTCGTGAGCTTTCTCCGTCCGCTGCCGCTGCCAGGAGTATGCCCTCACCGTCGGTGGCTGGCACGGTGCCGGTAAGGGTCTGGGCGTTGGCGTCGTTGTCCGTGGTGAAGGTGTGTGGGGCGCGGTCCTGGCACTCGACGGAGTCGTCGAGCAGACAGGTGTCGACCTCGACCAGTTCGAGGCGTCCGCCGTAGTCGCCGCCGTAGGCGTCCGCGAAGTCGGAGTAGTCGATCGTCAGGTCGATAGGACCGGTCCTGGTCTCCTCGTCGGTCCGGGTCACGCGCAGGAGCAGGCCGTCGATCCCCGCGTCCTCTGCGACGGCTCGGTCGAGGACCTCGATCTGTACCGACTCGACACTGCTGGAACCGGGGGCGAGCTCTGCTGTTTCCTCGACGGACGCCTCGGGCTCTGTCTCGGCCTCGTCTGCGTCGGGCATCTGGGGGTCTTCCTCCAGGCCGCCTTCCGCAGGCTGGTCCTCCTCAGCGGTTTGCGGAGCATCCTGTGCTTCGGTGCCCTCGTCTTTCACCTCCGCGTCGGGGGAGTCCTGTGTCGAGGGCTCCTGTCCGTTGTCCGAGACGTCATCGTCCGCAGGGATGTCT
>CALGOD010000062.1 GCA_937957845.1 uncultured Nocardiopsis sp. | reverse complement strand
GAGGACCGTCACGTCCGCATCGTGGTGCGTGGTTCCGCGTCCCGGGAGGACCTGGCGGCCCTGCGGCCCTACATCCGCGAGTTCCGTCCGGTGATCGTCGCCGTGGACGGCGGGGCGGACGCGGTCATGGAGGCGGGGTACCGACCCGACATCATCGTCGGCGACTTCGACTCGGTGTCCGACCGGGCACTGGCCAGCGGAGCCGAACTGGTCGTACACGCCTATCGGGACGGCAGGGCTCCAGGGCTGCCCCGACTCACCGACCTGGGGTACAACGCGGTGGTCTTTCCCGCGACCGGTACCAGCGAGGACGTGGCGATGATGCTCGCGGACGGTTCGGGCGCCGCGCTCATCGTGGCGGTGGGCACTCACGCCACCTTGGAGGAGTTCCTCGACAAGGGCCGTTCGGGGATGGCCAGTACCTTCCTGACGCGCCTTCGGGTGGGCGGCAAGCTGGTCGACGCCAAGGGCGTCAGCCGCCTGTACCGCTCCCGTATCTCCCCCTGGGCACTGGCCGGCCTGGTGGCCGCCTGTCTGCTCACCATCGTGGTCGCCGCGTACAGCTCACCGGCGGGCCAGGTCTACCTCACCTTTCTCGCGGCGCGCTGGGACGCGTTCGCCTACTGGCTGACGGGACTGCTCACGTGATCGATTTCCGCTATCACCTGGTGTCCATCATCGCGGTGTTCCTGGCTCTCACCGTGGGGCTCGTCCTGGGGACCACGATGCTCCAGGACCCGTTGCTCAACACCCTGCAGTCCGAGACCGCGGACCTGCGCGGCCAGACCGAGGAGCTGCGCAACGAACGCGACGTCGCCGACAAGGTCAACGCCGGCGCCGACGAGATGGCCGAGGCGGTGTCGAAGGACGTGCTCTCCGGCCTGCTCACCGGCCTCGGCGTGGTGGTGGTGAGCGCTCCCGGCGCCGACGAGGAGATGATCGAGGCCCTGAACGGGCGCGTGGAGGAGGCGGGCGGCGAGATCGTCGGTCGGGTCCAGATCTCCGAGACGTTCCTGAAGGCGGGCAACGCCACCTTCGTCGACGAACTGACGATGCAGATCGCACGTGAACCCGACGACCTCACCGGAAGTCCCTATGAGAAGGCGGGCACGGAGATCGGTCGGGCTCTGGCGGTCTCGGAGAAGGGTGAGGACATCGGTGCGGAGGAGGACACCGGGTCCTCGGGGGAGAGCGACGACGCCTCGGAGGGGACGGGGCAGGGAAGTGAGGGGGAGACGGTCGACGACGCCCCCACCGACGGAGGGCGGAGCGGCGGAGAGAGCAGCCGGGGCGGGGACGGCGACCACGATCGCGAGGCCGTTCTGGAGGCCTTCTCCGAAAGCGGCCTGATCAAGGTCGAGGACGATCCCGTCGGAGCGGCGGACGCCCTGATCGTCGTCGCTCCCGCCGCGGGCGCCTCCCAGGAGGGGGACGAACCGGAGTCGGCCAACGCCGTCCTGGCCGCCATCACCACCGCCCTGCACAAGGAGGTCGACGCCACGGCCGTGGCCGGCGACGGACCCTCTGGCCGCGGCCACGGCCTGCTCGCCCAGGCACGTTCCCAGGAGGCACCCTTCGCCACGGTGGACACGGCCGGACGGCCCATGGGCCAGGTCGTCACGATCCTGGCCCTGGCCGAGAACCTGGAGAAGAGGGGACGGGCCTACGGCATCGGCGAGGGTGTGCACGGCTTTCTGCCCGACCCGTTGCCCGAACGGCGTGAGGACGGTGACTCCTCCGCAACGGAGGCTCCTGACGCGCAGCCCTCCGAGAACGGATCGGACGACGCCCGCCGGGCCGTCCGGGGCGGGGAGTGATCGTCATGCTCTTCGCCGCTCCCCGCTCTCCGCGGTCGCTGACCCAGGGCATGGCCGGTGCTCTGCTCGGCGCCGCCACGGCATCGGCCGCCTACGCGCTGCTCACCCGCCTTCGTGCCGTGCCGGTCCCGTCCCGACCGAGGGAAGGTCGGAACATCGAAGTGGCCGTTCCCCAGCCCCGACCCGAGCCGGTCATGGCGGGTGGCGGCGCCCGCGCGGTGTCCGGTTCCCAGGCGTTCGTCTCCGCCCGTGGGGACGTCTCGACCGGGTCCACCAGTGCCGACCGCTCCGACACGGCCGGCCCGGACATCCCCGCCACGGAAGCGGAGGATCCCTGGCTGCGCACGAACTTCCGTGGCCGTACCGTCACACTTCACCAGGGTTCCGCCCTGGCGTGCGGGGTCTGCGCGGCGACCCTCCTGGTGCCCGGCCCGACCACACGGGTGCGCGCCGCGTGCGCGCTGGCCGCCGCGGGCGCCGCGGCCTTCGGGGTCTACGACGACCTCGCCGGATCGACCCG
>CALGOD010000061.1 GCA_937957845.1 uncultured Nocardiopsis sp. | reverse complement strand
AGCACCACCGCCCCGAGTACGCGATCTCCTCCCCCGAGACGGTGCTGGCCGGGATCGCCACCCGTACCTCGCGCATCACCCTGGCCTCGGGGGTGACCGTGCTCAGCTCCGACGACCCCGTACGCGTCTTCCAGCGCTTCGCCACCGTGGACGCCCTCTCCGGTGGCCGCTCCCAGGCGCTCCTGGGCCGCGGATCGTTCACCGAGTCCTTCCCGCTGTTCGGCCATGACCTGAGCGACTACGAGGTGCTGTTCGAGGAGAAGCTCGACCTGTTCGCCAGGCTCCTCGACGAGAAACCGGTCACCTGGAACGGCACCACCCGCGCCGCGCTCCACGAGGCCGACGTGTTCCCCAAGACCGAGTCCGGCCGGTTGGACACCTGGATCGGCGTCGGCGGCTCCCCGCAGTCGGTCGTGCGCACCGCGCGCCATGGTCTGCGGCTCATGCTCGCGATCATCGGCGGCTCTCCTCAACGCTTCAAGGCCTACATCGACCTCTACGAGCGGGCCGCCGACCAGTTCGGCACGGCCGCGTACCCGGTCGGGGTGCACTCACCGGGGTTCGTGGCCGACACCGACGAGCAGGCCAAGGAGCTGTTCTACCCGGCCTACAAGGTGATGCACGACCGGATCGGTGCGGAGCGCGGCTGGCCGCGGCTGCGGCGGGAGAACTTCGAGGCCGAGATCGAGCACGGCTCGATGTACGTCGGCGGACCCGAGACCGTCGCGCGCAAGATCGCCCGTACGGTCACGGAACTGGGGGTGGGACGCTTCGACATGATCTACAGCGCCGGACCCCAGCGAGCGGAGGACCGCACACGCGCCGTCGAACTCTTCGGTGCGAAGGTGGCGCCCATGGTCCGCGACATTCTGGCGGGCTGAGCGATGGCCACACTGGGAATCCTCGGCGCCGGCAAACTCGGCACCGTCCTCGCCCGGCTCGCCCTCGCCGCAGGCCACGACGTCCTCATCGCCGGCTCCGGCGACCCGTCGAAGATCTCGCTCATCGTGGAGGTCGTCACCCCCGGTGCGGTCGCGGTGAATGCGACCGAGGCCGCCGCGCGCGCCGACATCGTCGTGCTGGCCCTGCCGTTGGGCAGGTATCGGACGATCCCGGCACAGGAACTGCGCGGCAAGCTGGTCGTGGACGCCATGAACTATTGGTGGGGGGTCGACGGCGTCCCTGACGACCTCACCGACCCGCGCACCTCCTCCAGCGAGATCGTGCGGGACTTCCTGCCGCACTCACGGGTGGTGAAGGCGTTCAACCACATGGGCTACCACGACCTGGAGGACGGGGCCCGCCCCGCGGGGGCGCCCGGACGCAGGGCGATCGCCATCGCCGGGGACGACCCTGACGACGTCGGTGCGGTCGCTTCCCTG
>CALGOD010000060.1 GCA_937957845.1 uncultured Nocardiopsis sp. | reverse complement strand
GGCCACCCGCGACCTGGAGGGGCTCGCCGGCTACACCCTGGGTTCCGTGGAGAGCGAGGCCTGGCGGCGTCTGCCCCCTTCGGAGCAGGTGCTCGGCTTCTTTCGCTACTGGGCCCGCAAGGAGGCCCTGCTCAAGGCGACCGGTCTGGGACTGTCGGGCGGCCTGCGCCGGGTACTGGTGAGTCCGCCGGACACCGCACCGGAGCTGCTGTCCTGGTCCGGTGACGGCGGGCCGGAGGAGGCGACACTGCTGGACCTGGAACGAGGGGAGGAGTACCGGTCGGCCCTTGCGGTGCTGACCGACCGACCGGTGCGGCTCACGGTGCGTCCACACGAGGACGCGGTCCGTCTTCTGCGTTCACTGCCCGCCGGCGCCTGAGTCCTGTTCACGGGCCAGGTGGCGGCTGATGACCAGGCGCTGCACCTGGTTGGTGCCCTCCACGATCTGCAGCACCTTGGCCTCGCGCATGTGGCGTTCGACCGGGAAGTCACGTGTGTAGCCGTAGCCGCCGAAGACCTGCACGGCGTCGGTGGTGACCTTCATGGCCGTGTCGGTGGCCAGGAGTTTGGCCATGGCGGCCTGCTTGGAGAAGGGGCGTCCGGCGTCGCGCAGGCGGGCGGCCGCCAGGTAGAGCTCCCGGGAGGCGGCGACCTGGGTGGCCATGTCGGCGAGCATGAATCCCACGCCCTGCATGTCGCCGATGGCGGCGCCGAACTGGCGTCGTTCGCGGGAGTAGGCCAGGGCCGCGTCCAGGGCGGCCTGGGCCACCCCGACGGCGCAGGCGGCGATGCCCAGACGCCCGGAGTCGAGTGCGGCCAGGGCCACGCCGAACCCCTTGTCCCGTTCGCCCACCAGGGAGTCGGCGTCGAGGCGGACGTCGTCGAAGAGCACTCCGGCCGTGGGTGAGGAGTTCATGCCCATCTTGCGTTCGGGCGGGGCCGAGTCCAGTCCGGGGACTCCGGCGGGCACGTGGAAACAGCTGATACCCCGGGAACCGGAGTCGGGGGCCCCGGTGCGGGCGAAGAGCGTGTAGTAGTCGGCGTGCCCGCCGTGGGTGATCCATGCCTTGGCCCCGTTGACCCGGTATCCGTCATCGGTGGGTTCGGCACGGGTGGCCAGTGCGGCGGCGTCGGAGCCGGAGGTGATCTCCGACAGGCAGTAGGCGCCCAGGAGGTCGCCGCCGAGCATGTCGGGCAGCAGGGTCGCCTTCTGCTCCTTGGAGCCGAACTCGGCCACCGGGTAACAGGACAGGGTGTGGACGCTGACGCCCAGGCCCACCGCCAACCAGCCGCGGGCCAGCTCCTCGACCACCTGCAGATAGACCTCGTAGGGCTGTCCCCCACCGCCGTACTCGTCGGGGTAGGGAAGTCCGAGCAGGCCCGAGGAGCCGAGCACGCCGAAGACCTCGCGTGGGAAGAGTCCGCTCTCCTCGTCATGGGCCGCGCGCGGTACGAGCTCCTTGTCCACGATCTCCCGTGTCAGCTCCAGAAGCTGCTCGGCCTCGGGGGTGGGCAGCGTGCGTTCGACCGTCATGAGCTTCTCCCGCGCTTCGGCCTGTCCGGCACATAGAAATAGTAGGACGTCCAACTATATGGTCGCGCAGAGCGCCGCATCCCACAAGTCGGCGGCCTCGGGGCGTCCGATCTTCGACAGTCGGGACACAGGCAGCCGGTCCGTTGGACGACAAGGCTTTCTGGAGCGCGCGGACAACACGTCTGTACACGAGCCCCTCCCCCGTCCTAGATTCCACGCATGGACCTCGAACTCCGCCACCTGCGCACCATCTGCCTCCTGGCCGACACCGGCAGTGTGACCAAGGCGGCCGCCGCGCTCTCCACCTCCCAGCCGGCACTGACCACCCAGCTCCAACGCATCGAGCGCGAGGTCGGGGGGCCGCTCTTCCACCGTGGACGCTCCGGCGTACGCCCCACCGAACTGGGTGAGTTCGTTCTGGTGCGCGCCCGCTCGGTGCTGTTGTCCATGGACGATCTGCTGCACGACGTCACCGGTCGCGGCGCCCCTCCCTCCACGTTGCGCATCGGCGGGGTGGGACCCCTGGCGCTGGGACTGTCCGCCCGCCTGCCCGAGATCTTCCCCAAGGTCCCCGTGCACGTACGCACGGAGTACTCCCCCAAACTGGTCACCGACCTGGTACGCGCGGGCCGCCTGGACCTGGGGACCACGATCGACTACGTGGACCGCGACCTGTCCACGGACGGGCCCTTGTCCTGGGCGATGCTGTCCGTGGAGCCCCTGCACGTGGCGCTGTGGGCCGACCACCCCGAGGCGAGGAAACCAGTGATCCGGTTGGGCGACCTGTCCGGGTGTCCCTGGGCGCTCACCCCGCCGGACGGCAGCGGCTGGCCGGAGTGCTTCTACCAGGCCTGCCAGCGGGCGGGGTTCACGCCCGCGGTCCCCTACCGTCTCTACGACCGCTCCGAGATCCACGACCTCATCTCCCAACGACGGGCGATCGCACCGTGCCAGCCCGACTTCGACACCAGCGCGGGCGTGGTGGTGCGTCCTTTGGAGGACGCGCCCCTACAGCTTCGTCACCTGCTGGTCTGGCGGCGTGACAGCCCGATCCACCAGGCCTCCGACGGCATCGCCCGCTTGGCCCGCGAGATCCTGCGCGAGTCCTCACGCGCGGTGGAGCACGCTCCGGCCGACACCGATGCCGCCAGGGCCGACCGGACCGGGTCGCCGGCCCCGCGCCACGACGGCCGGTCTCCGCTCGGCGGCTGACCCCTCGCCTCGGTCGGGGGATCACCGACGGTGTCGTGCGGGCGTCCCGCTCCTCACGGCGGGGCCGCCCCTGCCTCGGTGGACCCCTCAGGCCACGAGATCAAGGCCCGACGTTCCACGCATGGACCTCCCGCTCGCACCCGACTCCTCGAACCCACCGGTCGGTTCGTACGGGCGGTCACCAGGCGTACAGTAAGCTACTCACAAGTAACGTACTGGTGAGTAGACATCGATCCCCTCTGTCCGCTCGTACCGAGTACTTCCCCCGGGGCGCCCCTCACGCCTGCTCCCATAAGGAACGACCGAGCTCAGGACACATCATGCGACCACTGAGAACCCTCGCCTCCGCGCTGGCCGTCACGATCGCGATCACCTCCTGTTCCAACCCCCAGGGCACGCAGCAGACCGGGGCGGACGACCACACCCCCGGGGCCCCCCACCCCGCCCAGGGGGTCTCCGACGACGCCGTGGTCCTCGGCACGCACCAACCCCTAACCGGTCCGGCCTCCCCCGGTTTTCGTCACGTCTCCACCGGTGCCCGTGCCGTCTTCGACTACATCAACGACAACGGCGGCATCCACGGACGCCGGATCGAGTACCAGGTCCAGGACGACTCGTTCGACCCCGCCCAGACGATCGAGGCCACACGAAGCCTGATCAAGGACCACGAGATCTTCGCCATGCTGGGCGGCCTGGGGACCCCCACCCACGAGGCCGTGATCGACGAACTCAACGAGGAGGGCGTGCCCGACCTCTTCGTCTCCTCCGGTGCCCTGGCCTGGGACCAGCCCGAGGTCTACCCCTACAGCTACGGCTTCCAGGTGGACTACTCCAAGGAGGCCAAGATCCAGGGCGCGTTCATCGCCGAGAACTTCCCCGGGGACAAGGTCGGCCTGCTCTACCAGAACGACGACGTGGGCCCCTCCTCCCACGCGGGGATCGAACAGTACCTCACCGAGGAGATCGTGGCCTGGGAGTCCTACGACCCCGGTGTCCCCGAGCTGGCCGGACAGATCGAGGCCCTCAAGGAGTCCGACGCCGAGATCGCGGTCTGCTACTGCATCCCCGCCTTCCTGGGAATGGCCGTCCTGGAGTCCGCGGCCATCGGCTACACGCCGCAGTGGGTGGCGCCCAGCTTCGGCGGTGACGTGGAGATCGTCACCGCCCTCATCGAGGAGTACTCGCAGGGCACCCCGGCCGAGGACATGCCGCCCGAGGCCTTCCTGGACGAACTCATCATCACCGCGTTCCTGCCGATGGCCGCCCAGAGCAAGGACCCCTGGACCGCGTTCTTCCACGAGATCCACGAGGAGTACAACTCGGGGACGCCCTTCACCGACACCACCGTCTACGGCATGGTGCAGGCGGTCCTGTTCGCCCAGGTGCTGATGGAGACCGGTCCCGACCTGACCCGTCAGAGCCTGCTCGACACCCTGCACTCCCGCGAGTGGGCGGGCCCCGGGCTGGTGCCGTTCGCCGCCACCGAGGACGACCACAGCGGATACTCCGGGGTGATGGTGGTACAGCACAACGCCGGCGAGGAACCCGAGGTGCTGCAGGAACCCATGATCACCGACAGCGACGGTGGGGAGATCCTCCCCTTCGACCTGGAGCGCCCCGACCCCGAGGAGGTCACTCTCTTCGGCGGTGAGAGCCGGTAGTGCCCGGGGCGGCGGGAATGGTCAGGATGAAGGCCGCGCCTCCGAGCAGGTCACTGTGTCCCGCCACGAGCGTGCCTCCCTTGGCCTGTGCGATCTCACGGGAGATGGCCAGACCGAGACCGCTGCCCTCCGGATCGCGCTCCATGGACTCCTCGAGACGGGCGAAGCGCTCGAAGATCCGCTCGCGTTCGGACTCGGGGATACCGGCCCCGTCGTCGTGGACCGTGATGACGACGTCCTCCCCCTTACGTTCCACGACGACCTCGACCCGCGACCTGGCATGGCGTTCGGCGTTGGCGACGAGATTGGTCAGCACCCGGGCCAGGCGTACACGGCTGCCGGTCACCCACGCCTCACCCCGGATACGGGTGTGGGTGGGAACGCGGTACCGGCGGTCGGCGAACTCCTCCTCCACCAGCGCGCACATGTCCACGGGTTCGCGTTCCTCGGCCACGTCACTGTCCAGACGGGCGAGTTCGAGCAGGTCCGAAACGATGTTCTCCAGGCGTTCGGCGTCGGAGAGCAGGCTCTTGAGCAGTCGTTCCCGATCGCGGATGTTCGGATGGGGCTCGGACAGTTCCAACTCCAGCTTGGTGCGCATCCCCGCGATGGGGTTGCGCAGTTCGTGGGAGGCGTCGGAGACGAACCGCCGTTGCCGGAGGGCGGCCTCCTCCATCCGCTCCAGACTGGAGTTGGCGGTACGGGCCAGATGGGCGATCTCGTCCTGGCTGCGGGGCACGGCGAGCCGGCGGTCCAGCTCGGTGGCGGAGATGGTGTCGAATTCGGCGCTGATCTCCTCCACCGGGCGCAGCGCGCGGCCGACCCCGTACCAGACGACGAGCCCGGTGACGGAGAGCAGGATGACGTACATCCCCACCAGCACCGTCTCCAACGCGTGACTGCTCACGGCCAGGGGTGGCCGCGCCGCGGTCAGGACCATGACGTCTCCGTAGGAGGTGCCGGTGAGGGAGTAGCCCACCACCAACAGACAGGAGTCGGGGTCGGCTCCCCCCTCGTGTCCGCAGACGGTCTCCTCCATCAATGTGTCCGCGAGGTCGGGCTGCCGCTCCGTCAGGGGGGGTTGTCCGCTCAGCGCCTGGCTGGAGGCCAGCACCTCATGGGTGTCGCGTTCGACGATCTGGGTGCCCAGGATGTAGCCGTCGTCGGGGATGTAGCCCGGGTAACGCTCGGACATGATGTCGCCCGCGACGTTGAGCGCTTCCAGCTCCGCGCGGTCGAGGGCCTGGTCCATGAACGTTTCGCGCAGCAGGAGGAAGGCCATGAACACGCCCAGCCCCGTGATAACGGCCAGGCCCGCGATCGTGCCCACCGTGACCCGGGCACG
>CALGOD010000059.1 GCA_937957845.1 uncultured Nocardiopsis sp. | reverse complement strand
CCGGCGGCCTCCATGGCCTGGGCCCAGGTGGTGCCGGAGGCGTCGGTGAGGCCGCGCACGCGTTCGGGGGAGATCTCCCCCGCCGTCAGCCGGCTGCCCAGACAGGGGACTCCGAAGCGGCCCCCCTCCTCCTCCACGAACACCGTGACGGCGAGTGGGCGGGCGGGGGTCAGGCCGCGCCCGCGCAGCTCGTCCACGGCGGCCAGGGCACCGGCCACTCCGAGGGGGCCGTCGAACGCCCCGCCGTCGGGAACCGAGTCCAGGTGGGAACCGGTGGCCACGGCACCGGGTCCGGGGGTGCCCCACCAGGCCCACAGGTTTCCGTTGCGGTCGGAGCGCACGTCCAGTCCGCGCGCGGTGGCGGCCTCGATGAACCAGGCGCGTACCTCGGTGTCCGCGCCGTTCCAGGCGTGTCGGTGGTACCCGCCGCTGTCGGGATCGCGGCCGAGGGGGGCGAGGTCGGCCCACATGCGATCGAACGCCTCGGGGCCGGAAAGGGTGTGCTGGTCGCTCAAAGGATCGTTCTCCCATGTCAGGACGGACGCATCGGGCCACGGAAGGGACGCGGTCCGCCGGGGCGCCGCCCGAGGGCGCCCCGGCGCGGCTCATTCGCCGTCGCGCATCGGAACGCGGATGCCATGTTCACGTGCGACGCGGTCGGCCTCCTCGTAACCGGCGTCGACGTGCCTGATGACGCCCATGGCCGGGTCGTTGGTGAGCACCCGCTCCAACTTGGCGGCGGCCAGGTCCGTGCCGTCGGCGACGCTGACCTGGCCGGCGTGCAGGGAACGCCCCATACCGACGCCTCCGCCGTGGTGGATGGACACCCAGGAGGCTCCGGAGGAGGTGTTGACCAGGGCGTTGAGCAGCGGCCAGTCGGCGATGGCGTCGGAGCCGTCCTTCATCGCCTCCGTCTCACGGTAGGGGGAGGCCACCGAACCGGTGTCCAGGTGGTCGCGTCCGATGGCCAAGGGCGCCGAGATCTCTCCGGAGGCGACCAGTTCGTTGAACCTCGCTCCGGCGGCGGCCCGCTCGCCCTGCCCCAGCCAGCAGATACGGGCGGGCAGCCCCTGGAAGGCGACCCGCTCCCCGGCCATGCGGATCCACCTGGCCAGGTGCTCGTTGTCGGGGAACAGCTCCAGGATCGCCCGGTCGGTGCGGGCGATGTCGGCGGGATCGCCCGACAGCGCCGCCCAACGGAACGGTCCCTTGCCCTCACAGAACAGGGGTCGGATGTAGGCGGGCACGAACCCCGGGAAGTCGAAGGCCCGGGTGAAACCGCCGATACGCGCCTCGTCGCGGATGGAGTTGCCGTAGTCGAAGACCTCGGCGCCCGCGTCCTGGAAGCCGACCATCGCCTCCACGTGCGCGGCCATGGACTCGCGCGCCCGGACGGTGAACTCCTCGGGTGCGGCCGCGGCCAGTGCCCTCCAGTCCTCGAAGGCGACCCCCGAGGGCAGGTAGGAGAGCGGGTCGTGGGCGGAGGTCTGGTCGGTGACCACGTCGATCGGGGCTCCGCGGGAGAGCAGTTCGGGAAAGACCTCCGCGGCGTTGCCGAGCACGCCGATCGACAGTGGACGTCGTTCGTCACGCGCTCGGACGGCCAGGTCCAGCGCGTGGTCCAGGTCGTCGGCGCGCACGTCCAGGTAACGGTGCTCGATGCGGCGGTCGATCCGGCTGGGATCGCACTCGACCACGATCGCCACACCGTCGTTCATGGTCACCGCCAGCGGCTGCGCGCCCCCCATTCCGCCGAGTCCCGCGGTGAGGGTGATGGTCCCGGCCAGGGTCCCCCCGCCCTCGCTCCGCGCACCGTTCAGCTTGGCGGCGACGGCGGCGAAGGTCTCGTAGGTGCCCTGGAGGATGCCTTGGGTACCGATGTAGATCCACGAGCCGGCCGTCATCTGCCCGTACATGGTCAGCCCCTGGGCCTCCAGGCGCCGGAACTCGGGCCAGTTCGCCCAGTCCCCCACCAGATTGCTGTTGGCGATCAGTACGCGGGGCGCCCATGCGTGTGTGCGCATGATGCCGACCGGGCGGCCCGACTGCACGAGCAGGGTCTCGTCGTCCTCCAGGTCCCGTAGGGACGCGGTGATGCGGTCGAAACTGCGCCAGTCCCGCGCCGCACGGCCGGTGCCTCCGTAGACGACCAGTTCCTCGGGGTGCTCGGCCACCTCGGGGTCGAGGTTGTTGTGGAACATGCGCAGGGCGGCCTCCTGCTGCCAGCCCTTCGTGGACAGGGTGCTTCCACGCGCGGCGCGGACGGTGCGCGGTGTGCTCATGAGGCGCTCTCCTTCGGGGGTTCTCAGACCAGGGGGACGACGGACTCGGCGGCCTCGATCACCGTGCCGTCGGTGACCAGGTCGGTGACGGCGGAGATCTCGGGGGCCAGGTGGCGGTCGGGTCCGGGACCGGGGACCTTCCGGCGGACGGCGTGCAGCACCGCTCCGGTCGCGGGCCCGGGTTCCAAAGGTGAGCGCAGGTCCAGGGCACGGGCGGCGGTGAGCAGCTCCACCGCCAGGACACCGGCCAGGCCGTCCACGGCGCGACGCAGCTTCCGGGCCGCCGACCAGCCCATGGACACGTGGTCCTCCTGCATGGCGGAGCTGGGAATGGAGTCGACGCTGGCGGGAACGGCCAGGCGCTTGAGCTCGGAGACGATGGCGGCCTGCGTGTACTGGGCGATCATGTGGCCGGAGTCCACACCGGGGTCGTCGGCGAGGAAGGCGGGAAGCCCGTGCGAGCGCGACACGTCGAGCATGCGGTCGGTGCGCCGCTCGGCGATGGAGGCCGTGTCGGCGACGGCGATGGCCAGGAAGTCGAGTACGTAGGCCACGGGAGCTCCGTGGAAGTTGCCGTTGGACTCCACCCGGCCGTCGTCCAGGACCACGGGGTTGTCGATGACGCTGTCGAGTTCGCGTTCGGCCACGAGCAGGGCGTGGGCGAGGGTGTCGCGGGCGGCTCCGGCCACTTGGGGGGCACAACGCAGTGAATAGGCGTCCTGGACCCGGTCGCAGTCGGGCCCGCGGTGGGAGGCCACGATCGGTGATCCGGCGAGCAGTCGGCGCAGGTTCGCCGCGGAGGCGGCCTGTCCGGGGTGCGGGCGCAGCCGCTGCAGCTCCTCGGAGAAGACGCGGTCGGTCCCCAGGAGCGCCTCGACGCTCATCGCGGCGGTGACGTCGGCGACCTTGAGCAGGCGCTCCAGGTCCAGGCAGGCCAGGACGAGCATGCCCAGCATGCCGTCGGTGCCGTTGATCAGCGCCAGTCCCTCCTTGGCGCCCAGTTCCACCGGCGAGATCCCGGCCTCTCGTAGAGCGGTGTGGGCCGGGAGCAGTTCACCGGAGGCGTCTCGCACCTGCCCCTCCCCCATGAGCGCGAGCGCCACGTGGGACAACGGCGCCAGGTCGCCGGAGCAGCCGAGACTGCCGTACTCGTGCACGACCGGGGTGATGTGGGCGTTGAGCAGGGCGGCGAGGGTCTCGGCGGTGGCGACCTCCACTCCGGTGTTGCCCGAGGCCAGGGTACGCAGGCGCAACAGCATCAGGGCGCGGACGACCTCGCGTTCCACCTCCGCACCGGCACCGGCGGCGTGTGAACGGATGAGGGACCGTTGCAGGTCGGCACGCAGGTCGGGGGCGATGTGGCGGGTGGCGAGCGCGCCGAAACCGGTGCTGATCCCGTAGGCGGGGACATCTCCGCGGGCGAGGGACTCCACCCGCTCGCGCCCGTGCCGGAGGGCCTTGCGGGCCTCCTCCGAGAGGGTGACCCGCGCACCGTGACGGGCGACCGCCATGACCTGGGTCGGGGTGAGCGGGGCGTCGCCGACGAGGACGGAAGGAACTGCTGTGGACATGCGTCCCATTGGACCGTGCCCACCACCCGGCCGGAAGTGCCGACACGGGAGTTTTGTCCGAAATACCAGACACCCCGGTCGTTCTCCTCCCCATCGCGCCCACCCCCATCACGGAGGGAGGCCGCCACGAACCGTGTGTCACCGGTGACCGGAGCGCGGTCCAGGAAGGCCGCGTACCGTCTTCCTCGTCGGCGGGTGCGGTCCCACCCCTTGTGGCACCATCGGGACATGAGCCTCGTTCCGGCGGCCACCCGCGCGCTGCGGTTGCTGCGCTTCCTGGCGACCCGTCCGGGGCCGGTGTCGGCCTCGGCGATCGCCACCGAACTCGGGATCCCCCGCTCCAGCGTGTACCAACTCCTGGAGACCATGGCGGAGGAGGGTTTCGTCACCCGTCTGCCCGAGGAGCGCCGTTGGGGGCTGGGCGTGGCCGCCTTCGAGATCGGCTCCGCCTACCTGCGGCACGACGGTGTGGAGCGTCTGGCACGTCCCCTGCTGCACCAGCTCACCGAGTCCACCGGCGCCACCGCGCATCTGGGCATCCTGCACGGCGCCGACATCTTGTACCTGCTCAAGGAGCAACCCCCGCACGCCCCCTCGCTGATCACCGGGGTGGGTGTGCGTCTGCCCGCCCACCTGACGGCCTCGGGCCGCTCCATACTCGCCCGGTTGCCGCGTGCCCAGGTGCGCGCCTTGTACCCGAACGCGGCGTCGTTCACCAGCCGGACCGGACGCGGTCCGGCCACGACCGCGCAACTGCGTCTGGTGCTGGGCGAGGAGCGCCGTCAGGGCTGGTCGATCGAGGACGGTCAGGTCACCGAGGGGTTCATGTCGGTGGCGGCCGCCGCCTCGGACCACAACGGCCATCCGGCGGCGGCGATCAGTCTGACGGTGCCCAGCGCGCGACCGGTGACACCGCGGGCGCTGGCCGGCCGGGTGCGCGACGCCGCCGCCGAACTGACCCGGCGGCTGAACGGCCGCGCCTCACCGTAGCGGTGGGGTGCGCTCCACGATGGAGGGCAGCGGGGCCGTGAGCTCGATCATCTTCAGGATCTTCTCCTTGAGCTCCTTGGGCACCTGCACGTAGAACTGCGTGGGCGCGTCCACCGCCTCCAGGCCGAGGCCGTCGGCGCTCTCGGCCCAACCGGGCAGTTCGGCGTCGGTGCGGTGCGTGTCCAGGACGAACTCGATGAAGTAGGTGAGCCGGCGGGTACCGATGTGCACCTCGCGGATACGTCGGATCTCCCGCCAGGCGATGAAGGTCCCCTCCCCCGGAAACCACCACTTGCGCTCCTGCAGGACCGTGACGCCGTCGCTGTCGACGCTGATGCCCTGTCTGGTGATGCGCTGCGGCAGCCCCCGGAGCAGGAAGACGTTGCTCCCCGGCCCCACGAAGAGCATGACCAGCCCGGCGGAGGCCCACAAGGACACCGAGCCGACCGTGCTCTCCTCCCGCGACACGTGCCAGAGCATGGAACCCACGACCACGACGAACCCCACGGTGAGGACGGCCGAGAAGTAGGCCGCGGTCATCCACATCCGCGCGTTGGGGCCCCGCAGACTCACGTATCTGCGTAGGTGGGAGACGCTCCCGGGCCGATGGTTCAGGTCCGAGGGCACACCGGAGAGCGCTGCGGGGGCGTCCGGGAATTCGGGGGAGGCCATGCCCCCATTCTTCCAACCCTTCCGGGTGGTTCGCGCCTCGAGGCGCCGCCGTGACCGTGCTCGGCCAAAACGCGGACGTCCGGCCCCGAGGGGCGCTAGAGTCCGGTCCCATGAGGCCGCACACGAACGAGTACGACACCGAACTACTGGTGAACGGCGAGATCATCGTTCTGGACGGGATGCCCTACCAGGGCCGTACCGTGTTGCCGGAGGGCCCGGAGCGCTTCGCCTG
>CALGOD010000058.1 GCA_937957845.1 uncultured Nocardiopsis sp. | reverse complement strand
CCCCTCCAGCTTGCGCACGACGACGGGCTGGAGGAGACCGACCTCGCTGATGGAGTCCCGCAGTTCCTCCAGGGCCTGGTCGTCGAAGTAGTGCCGCGGCTGACGGGGGTTCGGTGTGATCGAACCGAGCTCGATCTCTTCCAGGTACGTCCCGTCCGGCAGTCCCGCCACCTCACCCTGATCCACCGGCTCGGGCGCGGGTACTCTCACGCTCTCCGACGGCGCGGGGGCCGTCGGCCCCTGCGGGATGAGCGCCCCGAGTCCCTTGCCCAGTCCGCGCCGCTGCTGGCTCACCGGCAATTCCCTCCACACTTCTCACAAGCCCGGCGCCACCCGCCGGGCGGTCTTCGTCGGGCCCTGACGCCCTGCGCCCGGTGGGCGATCTCCCGAGCGGCTTCCAGATAGGCCACCGCACCGGTGGATCCGGGGTCGTAGGTCATCACCGACTGGCCATAGCTCGGCGCCTCCGAGACCCGGACACTACGGGGGATCAGCGTCTCCAGGACGGTGCTTCCGAAGTGCGAGCGCACCTCCTCGGCCACCTGCTGCGAGAGCCTGGTCCGACCGTCGTACATCGTCAGCAGGATGGTGCTGATCGCCAATCCCGGATTCAGGTGGGACTGCACGAGCTCCACGTTGCGAAGTAGTTGACCGAGGCCCTCCAGGGCGTAGTACTCGCACTGGATCGGGATCATGACCTCGTCACACGCCACCATGGCGTTCACGGTGAGCAGTCCGAGCGACGGCGGACAGTCGATGAGGATGTAGTCCAGGTCCGAGGTGTCGTAGGCGGCGAAGGCCCGCTTGAGCCGTGCTTCCCTGGCGACGAGGGAGACCAGTTCGATCTCCGCGCCGGCCAGGTCGATGGTGGCCGGCGCGCACCACAGATCAGGGATGCCCGGCACCGGTTGGGCGAGCTTGCGGATCTCCTCGTCCTCCACCAGGCAGTGGTAGATGGAGCGGGTCTGGTTGTCACGCTCCATACCGAGAGCGGTGGACGCGTTGCCCTGGGGGTCGAGATCGACCACCAGGACGCGCTGTCCGTGCATCGCGAGGGCCGCGGCGATGTTGACCGTGGTGGTCGTCTTACCGACACCGCCCTTCTGGTTCGCGACGCCGATCACCCGGCAGGAACCGGGTCGTGGCCAGATCTCGTCGTGCCCGCGAACCGCCATGGCCGCCTGGGCCGCGCGAGCGAGTGGAGTGTCGGGGATGCCGTAGGAATCTTCGGGCGATGTTTCACGTGAAACATCAAGTAGGTCTCCATAGCCCCCCGAAGAAGTTTCACGTGAAACAGCAGGGTTTTCGGCTGGGTTCTGGGGCACGAATGAGTTCACCTCTTCCGTCCGCGTTTCTTCTTGCCACCCCGCGCCTTCTTCTGTGATCCGGGCGGGGGTGGACCACCGTCGGATGTCACCGTGACGCGAACGACCGTGGTAGCGGGATCGACTTTACCCCGACCCACCCTGATCACATCGCTAACGCTCGGCCGCAGTTTCGAAACTTCTTGCTCCGCGGCGGCCAACTCGGCCTCCGCTTGCTCCCCCTTGAGCGCAAGAAGGCTCCCGCCCTTCCTCAGCAACGGAAGGGACCATCCGGCCAAACGCGCCAAGGGGGCGACCGCCCGCGCGGTCACGAAGTCGGTGTACAGCTCACCGTGGACCTCCTCCGCCCTTCCTCTCCGCACCTCCACGTTGGGCAG
>CALGOD010000057.1 GCA_937957845.1 uncultured Nocardiopsis sp. | reverse complement strand
GATACGGCGACCACCGAGATCTACACTCTTTCCTACACGACGCTCTTCCGATCTCCGAGGAGGGCCTGTCCTTCCTGCGGCTGACCACCGAGTCCGACAAGTCGGACGGACTGTGGCGGACCATCACCACCGTGGTCGTGGACCCCGACCTCTCCCCCCGCAGGTACGTGTGGATCGACATGACCGTGGAGCCGACCGGCCCGGCCGTGGACGTGGTCGACTCCTCGCGGTTGGACATCATGCCTCCCGAGTCCGCCCGGATGCTCCTGGACAAGGTGGAGGGGCATGACGGTGACCATCCCCTCCCCGCCACGCCCCGGATCGTGCGTGGCCGGGACGACCTCCTGGTGGACACCCTGGTGGCCACGATCCGCGACCCTCGACGGCGCATGGCGGTGGTCGCCACCGGCGCACCCCGCGACGTCACCGTGGCCGACTGGCGCAGCGCCATGGCGGGCGCGCTCTCCCGTTGTACCGGGATGTGCGGTGGCTACGTCCTCGACGCCGCCGCCCAGGAGCGCATGGACGCCCTGCTGCCCCGGAGCCTGGACGTGCCCTCGGGCGGGGTGCGCACGTTCTTACCGCGCGTGGACTGGCACGACGAGGCCGACGCGGTACGCCACCCACGGATGAGTCCGGCGACCCTCGACACCGCGCGCGAGGGCGAGCGCATCCGCAACTGGGTGGGCGCCGCCCTCTCCCGCCGGGTACGCGACAACGCCCTGGAGGTGCGCCTTCCCGAAGCGCTCCAGGCGGTGGACGCCCTCCTGACCGAGGAGACCGACGACGTGCGACGCTTCCTGTCCGGTACCGGCCCCGGTTCCGGATCGCGCCCGCCCGATCCGCGGGACCAAGTGGCCGTCCACCGGGTGGCGTCGGGTTCCGAAGACAGCGACCCGGCCTTCGCCCAGGAGCGCGAGGTGTGGGAGCAGCAGACCCAGCGACTGAGGGAGGAGATCACACGACTCGGCTCCAGGATCGGGGATCTGGCGGAGGAACGCGACGAACTCCTGGCCGAGACCGCCGATCTGGGCGAGGAGCTCGACGCCGCACGCGAGCAGCTGCGCGCCGCACACCACGAAATCCGCTGGCTGCGCGAGCAGGCACGTGAGGCCGGGTTGTTCCGGTTGGCGGCCTCGACCGCGCCCCGTGATCCGCGACGTCCCCCGCCCGACAGTGTGAGCGAGCTCCTGGAGCGGATCACCAACGACTCGGAGCTGCCGCACCTGTACTTCACCATCGAGGACCAGACGGTCTACGAGTTGTCCGACAGTCGCAAGGAGTCCTTGTGGGTCACCCGTGCCTGGGAGGCGCTGTTGGCCCTGAACGACTACGCCCGCTACCAGTTCGACAACCCGGGCAGTGGCATGGGCTTCCACTCCTATCTGAGGGAGAACCCCGACGGGTACCAGGTGATCCCCATCAAGCGGCTCGCCTCACAGGAGTCGGACTACGTGCGCAACCGGGGCAAGCTCAACGACAAACGTCTGTTCCGGGTGCCCGAAGAGGTCGAGCCGGGAGGGCGGGTGCCCATGTACGCCCACATCAAGCTCGACATCGAGTACGGGATCTGTCCGAGGCTGTACTTCTATCCCCATCTGGGCCCCGGCACCACCAACCGTGTGTACATCGGTTACCTGGGACGGCACCTGCCCGTGCAGCAGTCGAACTGACCTTACGTACCCTGGGGCCGTGACGGAGACGAGCATCCAGGCACCGGCCGTGCTGACCGAACAACGGTGGCGCGAGCGCGCCGAACGGCACGGCGAACGTGTGGACGCACTGGTGGCCGACCACCTACGGCGACGCCGGGAGGGCGTGCGCCATCCGGTGGAGGACTTTCTTTTCACGTACTACAACCTCAAACCCGCGCAGCTGCGACGGTGGCATCCGGGGGTGGGCACGGCCCTGTCGGGTCGGGGGGCGCGCGCCCGCCTGGAGGAGCGTTTCTACACCGAGCTGCCCGGCGGGGCGGTGGGCCTGGACACCGAGGCCTTCCTTTCCGCGCGTCCGGTGGTGGCCTTCGTGGAACGGCTGCTGTCGTCGGTCGCCTCACGCCCGCCCCACCTGGGCTGCTTCGGCCTCCACGAATGGGCGATGGTGTACCGGACCGAGCAGGTACGGCACGACCAGGTACCGCTGCGGTTGGGCCACGAGGGCACCGACAAGGTGGTGGAGTCGCACCGGATCCAGTGCTCCCACTTCGACGCCTTCCGATTCTTCACCGAGCCCGCACGTCCCCTCAACACCCTGCGACCGACCCGTGAGGGACAGACCGAGCTGGACCAGCCCGGATGCCTGCACGCCAACATGGATCTGTACAAGTGGGCGTACAAGCTGACCCCCGCGGTGCCGTCGGAGTTGGTGGTGGACTGTTTCGAACTCGCACGAAAGATCCGGACACTGGACATGCGCGCCTCTCCCTACGACCTCACCGCGTGGGGATACGAGCCGGTGCGCGTCGAGACGGCCGAGGGCAAGGCCGCCTACATGCGGGCACAGCAGGACTTCGCCGAACGCGGCGCGGTCCTACGCGAACGCCTGCTCGACGTGTGCCGCGCCCTGCGCGGGAACTGAAGGCCCCGCCGCAGGACACGGGTTCCCGGCTCCGTCGCTCCTCCCGGAAGGGAACACACGGACGGAGATGACGGCCGACCCCCGGAATCCGCTCCGCGCTCCTTGTCCCCGAGTGAGTCCGGTTGCGGCCGACATGTACACCGATGACCGAGAACCCTGCCACGACCGTCTCAGCGCGCCGGTGGCGAGTACCGTCGTCCCGCCCCCACGATCTCCGGCAAGGCCTCCGAGTACAACGGAACACCGCACCGGAACAACGAAGAACCCGCACTGTCCACCCGAAGAACGAAGTGATGTCCATGGACACCTATGACAGGAAAGTGCTCGCGAGTCCGGTACTGGTGATCTCCATGATCATCACGTCCCTGATCGGTCTCGGCATCCTCGTCGCGGCCATGCGCTCGCGACCTGAGGAAATAGTAGGAATGCTGGTCATCGTCGCGGGTCTGATCGTGATGCCGCTCCTGATGTGCCTGCCCCATGTCCGCGTCAGACTGTCCGGCGACACACTCTTCCTACGCCTGTGGCCGTTGTGGAAAAAATCCATCCAGGTCGATCGGATCCATTCCTTGAAGATCGTTCCGGTAAAGCCCCTCGCTGATTTCGGGGGCATCGGGATCCGACTGGGCGGTGAGGGCGCGACCGGACTCCTGATGCGGGGCGGCGACGGTGTCGAACTCACCCTCGACCAGGGGCGACGCTACGTCGTGGTCGTTCCGGACGCCGAGGTCCTGGCTCGGCGCATCACGGCGGCGCAGAAACAGGCCTGAGCCGAACGGGTCTTTCCCCCTCTTCTGGGCTCGGTCGCCCCGCTTCCAGGAGTGTCCCCGTCCGGTCCGGCACGGGGGAGCGCGGAGCGGACGGACCG
>CALGOD010000056.1 GCA_937957845.1 uncultured Nocardiopsis sp. | reverse complement strand
CAGAGCCGTCCCGAGTTCATCAGGATGTACGACAACCGCATCGCCAAGCTGGAGAACGCAGAGTAAACGGCCATGTCGGGACCTCTGACCGCCGGGCGGACGCGGATCGGCGCACACGGGGAGGAGGCCGTCGACCAAGGTCGGGAGCTCGGTCGACGGCCTCCTCGCACCCGCACCCGCGGTGCGGAGGGTCTCCGGTCAGGAGCAGCGCTCCGGTGGGCCGCCCGGGGGCGTGACCGGTGCGGTGCGAGGGGCTCGACCACCGTGGAGAAGGCCGGACCACCGCGTGCCTTCGGCCCCCACAGGGCAGGTCCGAAGCGGGCACGCACCCGGACGGGTCCGGGTCGGGGGAGCGCCGCACACGGACGACGCCTCAGGGCGGGGTTGCTCCGGAGTGTCGCCGCTCTGGCCTAGGCTCGTTCGACATGGGCATGGAGAGTTCTCCCGAGGCGCCGCAGCCGGTACGCGTCGTCCTCAACGCCGTCGGTCAATGGATCGGCAGACTGGGCCGGATCTGGGTCGAGGGCCAGATCGCCGAGCTCAACCGGCGAGGCCGCATGGCCTACATCACACTGCGAGATCCCGTGGCCAACGTGTCGGCACGCGTGGTCTGCCAGACCTCGGTCCTGGACGCGCAGAGTCCGCCTCCCGAACCCGGGGCGCGCGTCGTCGTGCACGCCAAGCCCGACTTCTACGAGGTTCGCGGCACCTTCTCACTGCGCGCGCTGGAGATCCGCCACGTGGGACTGGGCGAACTCCTGGCCAGATTGGAACAACTACGTCGCACCCTGGCCGCCGAGGGTCTCTTCGACGCGGGGCGCAAGCGTCCTCTGCCCTTCCTGCCCAACACCGTCGGCCTCATCTGTGGGCGCGACTCCGCGGCCGAGCGTGACGTACTGGAGAACGGGCGTCGCCGCTGGCCCGCGGTGCGTTTCGAGGTCCGACCCGTCGCGGTCCAGGGCGACCGCGCCGTCCGCGAGGTGTTGGAGGCGCTCAAGGAGCTGGACTCCCACCCCGAGGTCGACGTCATCGTCATCGCCCGGGGCGGCGGCTCCCTGGAGGACCTGCTGCCCTTCTCCGACGAGGCCCT
>CALGOD010000055.1 GCA_937957845.1 uncultured Nocardiopsis sp. | reverse complement strand
CGGGCCTCGGTGATCCGGTGCTGGTCGGGGTGGAGCGTCAGCCGCCACCGGTCGAAGGGGCTGCTGAGCGCGTCCGCGAGCTCGGGCGGACCGGTGGGAGTGGGGTCGGGGACGTCGAGGTCCGGACCCGTCGGGGTCCGGGGTCGCAGGCCCCGGGCGAAACGCAGGGCCTCGTCGCGCGGAAGCACGGTGACCAGGCGGTAGTGCGCGCCTTCGGTGGGGCCACCAGGGTGCTCCTCCCGGTCCGGGGCGGGTACGGGAACGATGACGCCGGACCAGTCCGGGGAGATGCGGACGACTCGGACGCGTGGATCGGCGGCGCCCTCGACGGATTCCGGTTCGGGTCGGTCGCCCGCCTGGTAGGCGCGCATCACGGCCAGGGTTTCGAGTTGGACGTCGGGCGTGAGACGGGTGAAGTCGCTGAGAAACGTCGGAGCGATCGCGAGGGCGGACACGTCGTGGTTTCCTCCGGTCTTCGACCAGGTGGTGTCTGTGGTGCTCGGAGCGGTCGGATCGGATGAGCCTGGTGCGGCGCGGACGATCGGATCCGGTTCCGCGCTCATAGGGAAGATGCTCGCCGCAGAATTTGGGCAAACGCCGCCTGAAGGGCGATTTCGCTCAGGATGAGCGACGCCTGGATGTCTTGCGTATGACCAGTTCAGAGCGGCGTTTGCGAAACTGTGTTCGTTGCTGCGGTGAAGGTTTTCCGGAGGTGGTGCAAGGCACCTCCGTGACCTGGGCTTCTTCGACGCTCCGTGATTTCCTTAATATGCTTTATGGTCTGCCCGAAACTCGGAGCGTCAGACGAACGAGAGAAGGAGCGCCTGCTCTCGGCAAGGTTCGCCGGAAAGATGTGGAGCGAACGTCACATCGATGTGCGCGGGCCGAAACCGGCGGTCAGGGGAGGGGGCGAGCGTCCTCGCGCGAGCCCGCGTCCGGCCTTCTCGCGGCCGCACCCGGAAGTTAACGCAGTGGCCGTTTTCGGACACGCTCTGTGCAAAGGGTTCGCCGGTGCGCGATCGTGGAGGCGCGAGAGGTACCACGTGTGGTTCAGGGCCCTGCCGGGGTCCGTCCTACCCCGGCAGAGTCCTCAACCACCCTAGAGAAGCGGTACCCCGTCCCGGCCCGGTCCAAGCGGGAGGGCGCGCCAACCTTAGCCGGTCCGGTCGACGCGGTCCCACGGGCCCCGCCGGCCGGCTCTCCGTTCATGCCGCCCCCATGCTCTACCGTGGGTCTGACAAAAGAGCGGAAAAGATCGGAACAGACCAGTGGCCCCCAGATCGGAAGAGCGTC
>CALGOD010000054.1 GCA_937957845.1 uncultured Nocardiopsis sp. | reverse complement strand
GGAGACTCCTCGGCGGGGGCGACCGGGAGCGGGATGAGACGGGGGACCTCGGCCAAGGCCGCGCAGAAATCGGCGGGGGAGGTGATCGGGGGCCCCGGTACCAGTTGTCCCGCGAGTTGTGGAAGGGCGGCACGCGTGGTGATGGTGGCCAGCGGTTCGGTGATGCCCTGCCGGATCTGGTGCGGAGGGTAGGGGCCCGCCGGGCCCTGCGGTGCCGCGGGCAGGCCGCTCTGCGGTCCTCCGGGCCAGTATCCGGTGAGCGCCGCGTAGAGCAGGTTGCCGAGCCCCTGGGCGTCGGCCGCCGCGGGGTCGGCGGTGTTGGCGCCCAGCAGCGCGGCGTCCACACCGATGCCGGTCACCTTGACCGCGCCTCCGCTGCTCCACATGAGCTTGCCGGGGGTCAGGCACAGGTGATGCAGGCCGCCCGCGTGCGCTGCGGCGATGGCCTCGGCCGCCTCGGCGACCAACCCGGCCGCGCGCTCGGGCTCCATGGGGCCTTGGGAGAGAAGGTCGGCGAGGGAGGATCCGATGACCCACTCCTCGACGACGTAGGGGATGGGGGAGGAGTCGTCGGCGTCGAAGACCTGTGTGACGCGTGCGTCGGGGATGCGGCTCGTGGCCCGGGCGGCGCGTACGACCTCGGAGGTGCGTGGGAATCCCTCGGTGAAGGTCCACACGGCGACGGGCCGGGCGAGCGTCTCGTCGGTGGCCTTCCAGCGGGTGGCGCCACCTGTCTCGCTCACCACTTGGTCGAGACGGTAGCGGTTGGCCAGCTTCGCCCCGGGTTCGATGAGGAAGGTGCTCATGATGGGAGTGACGGGTGCAGGTGCCGTGGTTTCGCGCGTACGGCCGCTCCGGGTCCGCTTGTGGACCAGAGCGGTACGGGATGTGCGCGAGGGGGTCATCGGCCCTGTCTGCTGTCCCCAGCCTCCCTTCGGGCAGCTCGGATGAACATTGCTGTAGCGGTAAAGCGATGCCTGTCCATGCTAGGACGCCTGAACAGCATCGTCGGAGGACACTGGATACCCATACACCCTTCGGGACGTATCGGCGCGTGACCACCCAACATCGTCTATTCCTGGTGATCAGCGGCGTCGTAGCCTGGTTTTGAGCAAATCGAGGAAAGATGTGACTTCCGTCACATTGAGGAGTTTGGCGGTGGACACGAACAGCACGCCACCGACGACGCCACCCACCGTGATCGCCGCCAGTCCCGGCCACAGGGCGCCCGGCAGGCCCTGGAAGAGGTGGATCGACACCACTCCGAAGACCACCGAGGGGACGGTCGCCAGGTGCAGCTTGAACAGGGTGGACGCGGTCCGGCGGCCGTCGAGGCCGTTCAACCTCTTGTTCAGGAGGTACCACATGATGACGGAACCCACGATGTAGTACAGACCGTAGGGCACTGGCAACCACACCACGATATGTTGCGGCTCCATGAAGAACAGCAGGCTGATCGCGGTGGTCGCGTGGGCGAACTCGGAGGGAATCGACACCAGGGCCGGAGTCCGGGTGTCACCCAGCGCGTAGAACACGCGCATCTGGAGCTGGAACAGCGTGAAGGGGATCAGCATCACGCAGAAGACCATGAGGATGCGCCCGATGGCCTCGGCGTCCTGGGTGCTGGTACTGCCCTGCGCGTAGATCATCACGCAGAACGGGATCGCGAAGACGATCATCGCGACCGAGATCGGCACGATCAACACCGACGACAGCCGGAAACCACGTGAGAAGTCGCTGCGCACCTGGTCCTTGCGTCCGGCGGCGACGTGTTCGCTCATACGCGGCAGGAGCGCGGTGATCACGGAGACCGCGATGATCGCGTACGGCAGCTGGAACAGCATCGACGCGAACTTGTAGGCCGCGATACCGGCCCCCGATTCGAAGCCCATCTCGGCCGCGCGGGCACCGGCGCGGGTCGCCACGTTGGTGGACACGAGAGCGCCCAGTTGTGCCACGACGATGTAGAGCATCATCCACGAGGCCGCGCCGGCCGCCTCGCCCAACCCCGAGCCCCGCAGGTCCAGGCGGGGACGCCAGCGGAAGCCCGCCGCGGCCAGCGCCCACAGCAGCACCGCGGCCTGGACCACCTGTCCCGCGGCCGTGCCCAGACCCAGCAGCATCAGCTCGCCGGAGGTCACGGTCTCGGGGGTGCGGCCCGGCCCGGCCAGGTTCAGGAACCACAGGCAGACGCCGATGATGACCAGGTTGTTCAACACCGGAGCCCACATGGGGGCACCGAACTTGTTGCGCGCGTTGAGCATCGCGCTCGCCAGGCCGCTCGCGCCGATGAAGAAGATCTGCGTGACCAGGTACCGGGCCAGGACGACCGAGACGTCGTACTGGGCACCGGAGAAGCCGCCCGCGTAGATCCGGATGAACCACTCCGCGACCAACACCGACACCAGCGTGAGCACGAACAGCCCCAGCAGCATCAGCGTGACCAGGCGCTGTTCGGTCCTGTCCCCTCCGTCCGGGTCCAGCTTGCGCCGCTTGACCAGGAACGGAACGAAGACGCTGGCCAACAACCCGCCGATGAGCAGGTCGTAGATCATGTACGGGACCATGCCGGCGGTCTGGTAGGCGTCGCCCAGCAGCTGGGTACCGATCGCCGCCGCCAGGATGATGGTGCGTACGAACCCCGTCACCCGGGAGACGATCGTGCCCAACGCCATGATCAGGCTGGACTTGGCGATGTTACCGGGGGCGGTGTGGGCACTGCCGCCGATCTCGTCGCCGTCCTCCATCCGGTCGGCGGTGCCCACGTCACCGATGTCGCTCGGATCCCGGAGTGTGCGCAGGCCGGTCTCGGGCGTGGTGGCCGGCTCCTCACGCTCGTAGACGTCGAGGACGTCATCGGGCATCACCATGTGATGCCCGAGGGGTTCTCGCTCGGGCTCGGCCGGAGGCACGTGTGGGGATTGGTCGCTGGACACCGTGGGGCTTGTCCTTACTCTCGTTCTGGCGGCTTCGGGTCTCGGCGGGTTCAGAGCCGGGGTGTCGGCATCAACGACGCAGGCGACCGCGGACCAGTTCCACCGCCGCGCTCAACTCCGGTACGCGCAGCAGTCGCGCGAAGCCGAGGAAGAGCAGCACACCGAGAGTGCATCCGGCGGCCGGGGCACCGAGGTAGGTGACCAGGCCGGGACCGACGTGGGAGTCGAAGGCCCAGAGCACACCGAGGCCGGCCGCGATGCTCGGAAGGACGGCCAAGTGCAGGCGCAACATTGTGCCAATGACGTGCTTTCCGTCAAGCCCCCCGATACGCCGGCTCAGGACCAGACCGGCGATGGTCAGCCCCGAGAGGAACGAGAGCATGAAGCCCGCGGCCACGCCGACCACCACCATGTTCGGCGGGAGCAACAGGTAGGACGTCATGGCCAGGGCGCTGTGGACGGCCAGGTTCGCGGCGCCGATCATCGCCGGGGTACGGGTGTCGCCCATCGCGAAGAACACGCGCAACATCAGCTGGAACGTGGTGAACGGGACCAGCCCCAGCGACATGACCGCGAGGATCTGGCCGATGCTAGCCGCGTCCTGCACGGAGATGGAGCCGCGGGCGAAGGCCAGGATGGACAGCGGCTCGGCGAAGATCGCCACCGCGAACGCGGTCGGTACCAGGACGAACGCCGAGATCCGCATCGTACGGGAGAAGTCCGCGCGCACCGCGTCCCAGTTCCGGTCATCGGCGTGGGCGCTCATCGTGGGCAGAAGCACGGTGATGAGGGAGACCGCGATGATCGCGTACGGCAGCTGGAAGAGCTGGTAGGCCAGGTTGTAGGCGCTGATGCCCGCACCGACGTCCAGGCCCTGCTCGATGCTCGCCACGTTCGCGGCGTTGGCGATGTTGGTGGTGATCCACAGCCCCGCCTGGGTGAGGAGGGTGTAGAGCATCATCCAGCCCGCGGTGCGCAGGGCCTCTCCGAGACCGGAACCGCGCAGGTCGATACGGGGACGCCAGCGGTAGCCGGTGCGGCTCAAGGCCACGAACAGCACCAGCGCCTGGAGCGCCATGCCGCCCGCGGTGCCCGCGCCCAGCAGGGTGAGCTGGCCGTCGGTGACGGTCTCGGGCGTGCGGCCGGGCCCCGCCACCCACAGGAACACGCCCGCCACGCACATGATGACGACGTTGTTCAGCACGGGCGCCCAGACGGCCGCCCCGAACCGGCCCCGGGTGTTGAGCATGGCGCTGAGCAGGCCGCTCAGTCCCACGAAGAAGATCTGTGCGAGCAGGTAACGCGCCAGGTAGACCGAGGCCTCGAACTGGACCGGGGTGAACCGGGAGCCGTACATCAGGATGAGGTACTCGGCGGCCAGGATCGCGGCCGCGGTGAGCAGGAACAGCGCCAACACCGTGGTGGTGAACAGGCGGTCCTCGGTGGCCTTGCCGCCGTCCGCGTCGCGCTTACGCCGCTTGACGAGGAACGGGATGATGACACTGGCCATCAGCCCGCCGATGAGCAGGTCGTTCAGGATGAACGGGATCGTGTGGGCCGTGTGGTAGGCGTCACCGAGCAGGTGCGTACCGATGGCGGCGCCCAGCACGATGGTGCGGGCGAACCCGGTGATACGGGAGGCCATGGTGCCCACGGCCATGATGGCGCTGGACCGCATCATGCCGCCGCCGGTGGTGCCCGCCCCGGAGTCGCCCTCGCCGCCTCCCGAACCGTCCCCGGGCTCCCCGGCGGTTTCGGCCGTCTCGGGCACGGTTTCGGTTCCCGGCAGATCGCCCTCCTCGAAGGAGGGCATGGGGCCGCCGCCGGGGCGGACCGCGCTCTCACCGGGGAGAGCGCCTTCAGGCTGGACGGGACGGCGATGTTCGCCGCCGCCGTTCGGAGAGTCGGTGACCACGGTGGATCAGGGTTCCTTTCGTCCGACTGGGGAATGTCCGGGTGCGGCGCCGTGGGCCGACGCCCGCGGGTCGGGTACGAGTACGGCGTACGCCGTTGTGGAGACTTGCCGGTGTGTCGACATGGCGCCCTGTCGGTAAGGGGTCATGTCACCCGCCGACCAGCGGGGAGCTCGGTCATTTTCCCGTACCGCCGGAGTCGCGCTCCGCGCTGTTCCGCTCGGGGACCGCGGCGGAGCCGCGCCCGGGGTCCGGATCACCGTCCCCGGGGTCCGAGGAGTCCGTGGCGGGCGTGTCCCCGGTGCCCTCCTCGGAGGCGTCCTCCCGCGCCTCCTCCTTCGGGTTCGCGGCGTCGCCCTCGGCCCCGGAACCTTCGGCGGTCGGTGTCGCGTCGCCCTCGGCCTCGGTCGTCCCGGGCGCGGAGGTGCCGGGACGCGCCTGCCTGCGCACCCACTTGCGCAGTGCGCGCGGAGCCAGGGCCGCCACGAGGATCAGCAGGCCGATCCCGCTGATCATCAGCGCCTGCGTGCCCAGGCCGGTGGCGTTCACCGGGATCTCGGTGTCC
>CALGOD010000053.1 GCA_937957845.1 uncultured Nocardiopsis sp. | reverse complement strand
GCCGCGATCGTGGAACCGTCTGGGGAGAACATCGGTGGCGACGACCGCTCTTCCCCCAGGGGGATCGTGGCAGTACGCTTGCCCGCTCTGACATCCCACAGGAACAAGTCGTTACCCTGCCGCACGGCGAGGAGCGAACCGTCAGGAGAGAAAGGCCCCACCGAGGCAGGATCATCGTGCTCGGGAAGGGTGGAGAGTAGCCCCCCGTTCTCCACGTCCCACAGGTGAACGCGGCCGTCGGAGCCCTCGGAAGCGTACACGGACATGTCCGTACCGAACCCCACTTCTTTCAGTTCCCCCTGCTTCTCCTCGTCGAAGCTGAAGAGGAGGTCTCCGGTCGAGATGTCCCTCAGCCACGTGCCGTCGCTATTGTGTTCGATCACAAGGAGGGCTCCCTCAAGGGTGGAGACGAACCTGCCGCCCCCGAGACCCGGGGCCCCTTTGCGTGCAGTGAGGATCTTCCCGGTCTCGACGTCCCAGAGCCGGACGTACCGTTCATCAATGGAAGGACGTAGGAAGCCGGAACCGGAATGATAGAAGTCCTGTGCGGCGAGAGTGGTGCCGTCTGAGGAGAGGGCCATGGCTTCGATGCCCTGCCTGGTTCCAACGGCGCCTTCCCTGGGTTCGATGAGCGCGCCCGTGGCGAGAGCAGGCTCGATCCTGGAAGGAGGCGGTTCCCAGCCTCCGATGAATGGCCGGTAGACCAGGCCGATGAAGAGCAGGGTGCACACGGCCAGAGTGAGAAGCCGACGGCGCGGACGTTCTCGGGGGGCTCCGTCATCGACGGTGTCGGTGGTCTCTTCGTGCTTTCTCCTCAAAGCGGCGGATGTGGGGACACTGGAAATATAAGGGGCTTGGGGGCGGTCGGGTTCTTCCTCCTTTTTCTCCAACGCCTGCTTCTCTGTCATCTGTTCGGTTCTGAGCAGGGTCGGGTTCAGGAGAGTGTCGGTCGACGGATCGCTGATATCGGTGTGCGGTGAAGAAAGCGGATTCTGCCCGGCTGGGAGAGAACCGGGCGAGAGTCGGCCGATGATTTCGGCGGGGGTGGGACGTTCCTCCGGGGCAGGGTCCCAGCAGGCGGAGATGATCTCACTCAGGTCCGGCGGGAGGCTGGCCGGCGCCTGCGCGGGGGTGATCACCTTCAACACCACGGCAGCTGGGGTGTCGGCGGAGAAAGGGTTGTCCCCGGTGGCCGCGAAGGTGAGGACGGTACCGAGGGAGAACACGTCCCCGGCGGGAGTCACGGGAAGGCCTCGTGTCTGTTCCGGGGACATGTAAGCCAGGGTGCCGATGAACGCACCGGTACGAGTCACTCCGGTGTCACCCAAAGGGCGGGCGATACCGAAGTCGATGATGCGGGGCCCGTCGTCGGCCAGGAGGATGTTGGCGGGTTTGAGGTCCCGGTGTACGAGCCCACAGTGGTGGATCGCTTCCAGTCCCTCTGCGAGTCCGACCGCCAGGCTCCTCACCTCGAAGGAGTCCAAAGGGCCGTGCTCTCGCACGGTGCTCTCGAGCGTGGACGCGGGGATATACGCCGTGGCGATCCATGGGGCATCGGCCTCGGGGTCGGCGTCCACGACCTGTGCGGTGTGGAAACCACCCACCAGCCGGGCGGCTTCGGCCTCCCGGGCGAACCTCGCTCGAAACTCGGGGTCATCGGCGAGTTCAGGGAGGATGACCTTCACGACGACCTGTCGCCCTCCGGGCGTGCGGGCCAGGTACACCTGCCCCATGCCTCCCTCGCCCAGACGGCCCTCCAAGCGGTAGCGGCCGATGTGCTGGGGGTCGGTCGGCTGCAAAGGCTTCAACCTGGGCTCGCTTTCGACACGGAGAGGGGGTCCTACGGTTTCACCTTGCGTGATTATCCCAAG
>CALGOD010000052.1 GCA_937957845.1 uncultured Nocardiopsis sp. | reverse complement strand
CATACCCCAAGAAGCGATGATGCTCTGGTTCTGAATGTCACCACCTCAGGATCCATCCGATTCCATCCCGCCATGCGATTCCAGGACCATGACCGAACTGCGTTTCTCGCACATGAGGGAAGAAACGACTTCCTCCTCGATGTCGATCCGTGACCCATGTCCCCGGCCTGTGGCAGGGTGGCGGCAGGCGTCATCCCTCCCAAGCTCCTCCTGATGATCAGAAAGGCCTCCCGACACCGTGAAAGCCTCCGAGACTCCGCTGCTCAAGCTGCTGGAGCAGGGCAACCAGTTCGTGATTCCGATCTACCAGCGCGCATACTCCTGGTCCACGGCCGAATGCGACCAACTGATGTCCGACATCGAGCGCGCGGGAAGCGACGACGAGCTGAAGTCCCACTTCACCGGGTCGATCGTGCACGTGGAGAAGGGCTTGTCGAATTTGACCACGCAGGAGCCGAACCTGGTCATCGACGGGCAGCAGCGGATGACCACGGTGACCCTGTTGATCGCCGCCTTGGCCCGTGTCCGCGACGGCTACCCCGAGGAAGAGCGGGAGCCATGGAAGGGGTTCTCCCCCAAGAAACTGCGCAAGCGGTACCTGGTCAACGACGACGAGGACGGCGAGGAGTACTTCAAGCTCCTGCTCTCGGAAAAGGACAAGGACACCTTGAAGGCGGTCGTCGGCGACAACCCTCTGCCATCGGCCCCGTCCGAGCGCGTACACGAGAACTTCGAGCGGTTCCTGAAACACTTGGGCAAGCCGGACACGGACCTCGCGGCCGTCTGCCGGGGGTTGGCGAAGCTGGTCGTCGTGGACATCCGGCTGGACCGCACACACGACAACCCACAGTTGATCTTCGAGTCCATGAACTCGACCGGGCTGCGACTGACCCAGGCCGACCTGATCCGCAACTTCGTGCTGATGGGGCTGAAACCCAAAGTCCAGGAACTCCTGTACACGACCTACTGGCGGCCAATGGAGAAGGACTTCGGCCAGGCCGCCTACGAGAAGCAGTTCGACGACTTCGTTCGGCACTACCTCACGGTGGTGACCGGGGAGATCCCCCGCATCGGGGACGTCTACGGGGCTTTCAAAACGTATTCACGGCGCCACCACGACGAGGGTGGGACGATCGAGTCGCTGGTCAAGGAACTCCGTTCCTATGCTTCGCGGTACTGCGCCGTGGCTTTGGGCCACGAACGGGACAAGGAGCTCGCCGCAGCGTTC
>CALGOD010000051.1 GCA_937957845.1 uncultured Nocardiopsis sp. | reverse complement strand
AGAATGACGAAACCCCTGCCAACAGGGCGAATTCCCCTCAAGTCCGCATCCGCCGTGTGACACATCCCGCATCCCGGGGCGGGAGGAGAACCGGTGCGCGGGCTCCCCGGACGGAAGGTCCCCCGACCGACGCGAGGGGGTCGTACCCGCACGGAGAGCCCTCAGGGGCCACAGGTCACCTCGCCGCGCCCCCGAGCGGCGAAGGACGCGGTCCCCCGCGGACCCCGGGTCGGTCAGAGACTGGCTCCGGCCTCCCCGCCCACGAGCGACTCCACTCCGCTCTCCGACATCGGTCGGGCCACCAGGAAGCCCTGCCCGTGGTCACAGCCCATCGCGCGCAGCTGCTCCAACTGCTCCGGACGTTCGATGCCCTCCGCCACCACCTGCACACCCAGGTCGCGTCCCAGCTGGATGATCGTGTGCGTGAGCAGCGTGACCGTGTCGTCGCGCCCCAGGTCGGCCACGAACGAGGGGTCGATCTTGATCGCGTCCACGCTCAGCCTGCGCAGGTGCGCCAGGGACGCGTAGCCCATCCCGTAGTCGTCGATGGCCAGCCGCACACCCAGCTCACGCAGCTCGCCCAGGCGCTGTACGGCCTCGCCGACGTCGTCGAGCAGAACCTCCTCGTCGACCTCCAGGGTGAGCACCTCGGCGGGAAGACCGCTCTCGGAGAGGATGCCGGCCACCCTCTCCACGAAGCGCGGGGACAGCACCTGTTTCACCGACAGGTTCACCGACAGACCGATGTCCCAGTCCGACAGACGCCACACCGAGACCTTCTCGCAGGCCTCGCGCAGAATCCTCTCCCCCAACGGCACGATCAGCCCCGACTCCTCGGCCGCCCCGATGAAGGCCTCCGGTCCCACCACCTCGCCGTCCCGCCTCCACCGCACCAGGGCCTCCACCGAGGTCACCTGGGAACTGCCCAGATCCACCACGGGCTGGTACTCCAGGAAGAACTCGCCCTCGACCAGCGCCCGGCGCAACCGCATCTGCAACTCCAGACGCGAGACCACGGTGTCGTGCATGTGGGCGGCGTAGACCTCCACGTGGTCGGTGCCGCGCTCCTTGGCGCGGGCCATCGCCACGTCGGCGTTGCGCAGCAGCTCGCCACTGTCGGTGGTCGACTCGGCGAAGGCCACACCGATACTGGCGGTCAGCAGGATGTCCCGGTCGGCGACCTGGAAGGGCTCGGAGGCGATCACCCGTCCCAGGCGCTCGGCCATGTCCACCACCTGTTGGGCCTTGGGCACGTCCTCCACCAGGACCGCGAACTCGTCACCGCCCCACCGGGCCACGGTCGCGTTGGAGTCCAGCTCCCCGCGCAGCCTGCGTGCGGCCTGACCGAGCAGGTGGTCGCCGCGCACGTGCCCCGCCGAGTCGTTGACCGCGGTGAAACCGTCCAGATCCAGGAAGATCACCGCGACCTCCCCCGCCGGTTCCTCGCTCATCGCCCGGTGCGCCAACACGTCGCTGGCACGCTCCTCCAGGTAGGCGCGGTTGGGAAGCCCGGTCACCCCGTCGTGGAAGGTCAGGTGCTGGACCTCGTCCTGCAACGCCACCTGCGCGCTGATGTCGCGTGTGGTCACCAACAGCCGGTCGACCTCCCCGGGCTGTTCGTACAACGAGATCGTCGACTCGGTGTGCCGCCAGGTGCCGTCCGCCGCCCGGATCCGCAGTCGCATGTGCACGCCCTGGGCACCGCGCTCGGTGAACAGGTCGGTGATCTCCTTGGTACGTCCCAGGTCCTCCGGATGGACGAGCGCGGTGACGGGCGCGGCGAGCACGTCGTCGAGCCGGTAACCGAAGGCCTCGGCCGTGCCGGGGCTGACGTAGTGCACACTCCCGTCCCGGTCCAGGATGAGGATCACGTCACCGCTGTTGCGCGCCAGTTCGTGGAAGTGGACCTCACGGTTGCGCACCATACGGGCCAGGGTGGAGTTCTCCTCCAGCATGCCCATCATCCGTACCAACAGCACCACGACCGCGGTGCCGGCGGCCACCGGCAGCACGGGGGCGACCCCGGGCAGCCGGAGCCCGGCCACGGTGAGCACCACGGCCGCCACGAACATGGCGGCGATGGCGGCGAGCTCGGGCGCGAACCGGTACAGGCCCCTGCCGGTGATACGGCGGGGACTGGTGCCGGGACGGCGCCCCACCAACCAGGGCAGGGAGCCCAGCAGGACGAAACCCAGGAACCGCACCGGGTGTTCGATCCCTCCGGCGATGGGCGGTCCGGTCAGCCGGGTGAGCGCGCCGAGCAGGTCCGCGCCGGCGATGACGATGAGCGAACCGATCGCCACCAGCACCGCGCGCCGCGTACTGTGCGGCGACATGAAGACCAGCGGTACGAGCAGGCACAGCACGACGATGTCGGCGACCGGGTAGACCAGCGCGAA
>CALGOD010000050.1 GCA_937957845.1 uncultured Nocardiopsis sp. | reverse complement strand
AATCGGTGATGCGTTGTCACGCCTCCTGAGCGGCGGTTACGATCCTCCGTGTTGGTGCCTGTACGTGTCCTATGGTCACTGGTGGGGTTTATGTGACAGGTGGGGCTTGTATGTCGACACCTGTGACACCGGGCCGCCCCCGGAAGAAGGCCTGCATCAGCCATGAAGGGTGTTTCGTGTATCCCCGTATGTGCTCCTTCCCCTCGGCCTTCTCCCCGGTTTCTCTCAGGGTGAGGACTTTAGTCCTTCCTGTGGGAGAGAGACATCATATTTCCAGAAAACGCATTCTGGCCTGCGAAAAAGAGACGTGGTCCGTGCATCTGCACGGTACGGGCGCAGGTACGCCGCCCAGAACGACGCACACCGCGGAAGCCCTCGTGGACGCACGGGGAGAGCACGAATCGGAGGGAACGCGTTGAGCAGTGACCATGCGTACGGAGGCCAGGGGGGATCCGGCGCTCCCGTCGCCGTGGTGGGGGTCTCCTGCCGACTGCCCGGAGCCTCGACCCCTGACGCCTTCTGGAGGCTGCTCTGCGAGGCACGCGAGTCCATCACCGCGCCGCCCGAACGCCTGGGGACGGTCTCTCCCGAGCGCGGCCATCATTGGGGCGGTTACCTGGACCGGGCCGAGGACTTCGACGCCTCCTTCTTCGGTGTCTCACCGCGTGAGGCCATGGCCATGGACCCCCAGCAGCGGATCATGCTCGAACTGAGCTGGGAGGCCCTGGAGAACGCCCGTACCTCTCCCGAGTCCCTGCGCGGCTCCGACACGGGAGTGTTCACCGGTGCGATCGCCTCCGACTACGCGACACTCCAGCAACGCGGCGGTCACGGCGCCATCACCCACCACACGCTGACCGGGACCCAACGCGGCATGATCGCCAACCGGGTCTCCTACACACTAGGCCTGTCCGGCCCCAGCCTGACCGTGGACAGCGGCCAGTCCTCGTCGCTGGTCAGCGTGTACATGGCGATGGAGAGCCTGCGCAGGGGCGAGTGCGGGATCGCCCTCGCGGGCGGAGTCAACCTCATCCTCTCCCCGGAGAGCACCGAGAGCGTCGCCCATTTCGGCGGGCTCTCACCGGACGCACGCTGCTACACCTTCGATGCCCGTGCCAACGGCTACGTGAGAGGCGAGGGCGGAGCCGTGGTCGTGCTCAAGCCCTTGGACCGGGCACTGGCCGACGGTGACCGGATCCACGCCGTCCTGCGAGGGGGCGCGGTCAACAACTCGGGGCGGACCTCCTACCTCGCACGACCCGAGGTGGCGGGTCAGGAGGAGGTGCTGCGAGCCGCGTATCGGCAGGCCGCCGCCGACCCGGCGCAGGTGGGCTACGTCGAACTGCACGGCACGGGTACTCCCGCGGGAGATCCCGTCGAGGCCGAGGCACTCGGCACGGTCTTCGCGGCCGGACGCGAAGAACCACTGAAGGTGGGATCGGTCAAGACCAACATCGGCCACCTGGAGGGCGCGGCCGGTATCGCGGGGTTCGTCAAGGCCGTACTGAGCCTGTCCCACGGGCAACTGCCGCCGACCCGCAACTTCGCTTCCCCCCATCCCGACATCGACCTGGAGCGGTGGGGACTTTCTCCGCAGACCACACGCGAACCCTGGCCCGCGGACGCCCCGTTGGCGGGAGTCTCCTCCTTCGGGATGGGAGGGACGAACTGCCACCTGGTGCTCGGTCCGCCTCCTCCCCGGCAACCCGAGAAGACGGAGCCGGGCACGGTGGAGGGCACTCTGGACCCCGTGCCCTGGGTGCTCTCCGCGCGTTCGGAGGCCGCGCTGCGCGCACAGGCCGCGGCGCTGCACGCCTTCGTTTCCGCGCGTCCGGGGCTGAGCGCCCAGGATGTCGGGTTCTCATTGGCCACCACCCGCACGGTGTTCGAGCACCGCGCGGTGATCCTCGCCTCGGGTGACAGCGGAGCCCAGGAGCTGGAGTCCGTACGCCCCTCGTCCGTCCCGCTGCCCGAGGGTGACCGGGAGCAGAGTGGGCCGGTGCTGGTCTTTCCCGGCCAGGGCGGGCAGTGGGCGGGTATGGCCCGGGACCTTCTGGACGGTTCGGGGTCCTTGGCCCAGGTGTTCACCAAGAGGCTGTTGGAGTGCGAGCGGGCCTTGGACCCCTATGTGGACTGGTCTCTCGTCAAGGTGTTGCGGGGTGAGCCCGGTGCTCCTCCCTATGTCGGCCCCGGTGCCCGCGTCGACGTGGTCCAGCCGGTCCTGTGGGCCGTGATGGTCTCCCTGGCGGGGGTGTGGGCGGAACTGGGTGTGCGGCCCGCCGCGGTGATCGGTCACTCCCAGGGTGAGATCGCCGCCGCGTGCGTGGCGGGGGCACTGTCCCTGGACGACGCCGCCAGGGTCGTGGCGTTGCGCAGCCGGGCGTTGGTCTCCCTCTCCGGATCCGGTGGCATGGCCTCACTCGGTTTGAGTCAGGCCAGGGCACAGGAGTACATCGCGGGAACGGAGGACCTGTACCTGGCGGCGATCAACGGCCCCGACTCGGTCGTGGTCTCCGGCGGTGCCGAAGCGGTGCGCCGCGCTGTCGAGCACTGCCTCGACAACGGGGTCCACGCGGCCCTGATCGAAGTGGACTACGCCTCCCACTCCGCTCATGTCGAACGTATCCGCGAGGAACTGCTCGACCAGTTGGCGCAGATCACTCCGCGACCCCCGCAGGTGCCGTTCTTCTCGACTCTGACCGGGGAACCGCCGGCCGGGGACGGCCCGCTCATGGACGCCCGTTACTGGTACCGGAACCTGAGCAGTACGGTGCGCTTCGTCGAGGCCACGGAGGCGGCCATCGCCGCCGGACACACGACCTTCGTCGAGGTCGGGCCGCACCCCGTGCTCTCCTTCGGGATCGAGCGCACGCTGGAGGAGTCCGGGACCAAGGGCACGGTGTTGGAGACGCTCCGCCGGGAACGTGGTGACCAGGCGCAGCTGCTGACGGCGGCGGCCCAGGCGTTCACCTCGGGGACGGACGTCGATTGGGGAGCCCTCTTCCAAGGGACCGGTGCACGCCGGATCGACCTTCCCACCTACGCCTTCCAGCGCACCAGGTTCTGGACGGACACGGCTCCGGTGCACTTCGCAGACGTTACTCAGGAAGAGGCCGGGAACCCAGCCCGGTCCATCCCAGGGACCGGTACCCGGGAACTGGTCCACGCACTCACGGCGCGAGTACTCGGGCGGGTGTCTTTGAGCGCCTCGGACGAGCGTCGCGCCTTCCGTGACCTGGGATTCGACTCGATGATGCTGCTCCAGCTCGGGCGTGCGCTTCTCCGGGAGACAGGGGTCCGGCTGGAGGACACCGTCCTGTTCGATCTGCCCACTCCCGCCGCGCTCGCGGAATTCCTCGTCGGAGAGTTGGGAGAAGAGGTGCCTGGGACCTCTGCCGTTCCCTCCGCCCCGACTGTGGCCCCCGCCCCCGTACCCGTTCCCTCCGCCCCGGCGGTTCCCACCCTCACGGCACCGACTCCCGACGACGATCCGATCGCCATCACCGCGATGGCCTGCCGTCTACCGGGCGGAGTGCGCTCCCCCGAACAGCTGTGGCGGCTCGTCGACGAGGGAGCGGACGCCATCGGCGACTTCCCCGACAACCGCGGATGGAACCTGGAGGGCCTCTACGACCCTGAACCGGGCACCCCAGGGCGCACCTACACGCGTTCGGGCGGATTCCTGTACGACGCGGACATGTTCGACGCCGCGTTCTTCGGTATCAGTCCCCGCGAGGCCGACGCCATGGACCCTCAGCAGCGACTGCTGCTGGAGACCACCTGGGAGGCGGTCCAGCGTGCCGGGATGAGCACGGACGACCTGCGTGAACGGCAGGTCGGGGTGTTCATCGGGGCCATGCCCACCGAATACGGGCCACGTCTGGCGGATCAGGGCACGGGCAACGACGGCGGCTACCGCCTCACGGGCAGCACGCTGAGCGTGGCCTCGGGCCGTATCGCCTACGTCCTGGGTCTGCGCGGCCCGGCGCTGACCATCGACACCGCCTGTTCGTCCTCGCTCGTCGCCCTGCACCAGGCCGCCGAGGCCATCCGGCGTGGAGAGTGCGAGATGGCGCTGGCCGGAGGCGCCACCGTCATGGCCACTCCCGGCATGTTCCTGGAGTTCGCCGCCCAGCGTGGCCTTTCCCCGGACGGCCGGTGCCGTGCCTTCGGCGCGGAGGCAGACGGCACCGCCTGGGCCGAGGGTGTGGGCATGCTCCTGTTGGAGCGCGTCTCACGCGCGCGTCGCGCCGGGCGCCCGGTCCTGGCGCTGATCAAGGGCAGCGCGGTCAACTCCGACGGTGCCAGCAACGGACTGACCGCGCCCAGCCGGGAGGCTCAGGAGCGGGTGATCCGCCAGGCCCTGGCGTCGGCCGGGGTCGAGCCAGGTGAGGTCGACGCCGTGGAGGCGCACGGTACCGGCACCCGGCTGGGCGACCCGATCGAGGCCAAGGCCCTGATCTCGGTCTACGGCCAGGCGCGCGAAACCTCTCATGAGGCGCTGAGGTTGGGTTCGCTCAAGTCCAATATCGGACACGCTCAGGCAGCGGCCGGCGTGGCCGGAGTGATCAAGACGGTGGAGGCACTGCGGCACGGCCGCCTGCCCAGGACACTGCACGTGGACCGACCCACGGACAAGGTCGCATGGGAGGACAGCGGCGTACGGGTACTCCGTGAGGCGGAACCGTGGCCGGACACGGGACGTCCGCGCCGAGCCGCGGTGTCCTCCTTCGGGATCAGCGGTACCAACGCACACGTGGTGCTGGAGGGTGTGGCAGACGAGGGCGCTCCCGTCATCGTGCCGGAAGACCCCTTCCACCGCCGCCGCCACTGGGTGGAACCCGTGACGCGGGTGTCCGCGCCCGTGGCCGCCGAACCCCTGCTGGGTGACGCCCTGACCCTTGTCGACGGACGGACCGTGTTCAGTGGCCGGATCAGCCCGGCCGACCACCCGTGGGTGCGCGACCACGGACTGTGGGGACGGATCGTCGTACCTGGGACCGCCATGGTGGAACTGGCGGCTCACGCCGCGGCCCACAGCGGAGGTTCCGTGGTGGGAGAGCTGGTTCTGGAGGCGCCGCTGGTGCTGAGCGGGGGCGCGCGGCTCCAGGTCATCGTGGGACCCCGTGACGAGGAGGGCCGTCGCGAGATACACGTGCACGCCCGCCCCGAGGGGGACGACACCGCCACGTGGACCCGGCATGCCTCGGGGGTCATCGAGGCCGGTGACTCCGCCACGGCGGAGGAGACACTGCGAGTGTGGCCTCCCGAGGACGCCGAACCGGTGGACACGGCGGCCGACTACGCCCTGTTGGACGGTCGTGGTTACACCTACGGTCCGGTGTTCCGTGGTCTGCGCTCGGTTTGGCGTCGCGACGGAGAGCTCCTGGCGGAGGCGGAACTTCCCGACGCATCGCGCGCTGGCGGTCCCTTCCACGGTCCCCACCCCGCCCTGGTCGACTCCCTGCTGCACGCGGTGCTCGCGCACGGTACCGATCAGCGGCGCCTTCTGGTGCCCTTCTCCTGGACCGGTGTGCGAGTCGCCTCTCCGCAGGGGGGAGAGACCCCCCGAGTACTGCGGGCGCGGATCATCGAACTGGGGGCCGACCGTTACCGCCTCCTGGCCGTGGACGAACAGGGGACTCCCGTCGTGTCCGTGGACGAACTGGTGATGCGCCCCCTGGACGGGCGGTCGTTGCCCGAACGCGCGTCCTCCGAGTCGCCCGGGCTGTACGAGATGGTGTGGGAGAGGGTGCCGGTCGCCGCCCCCGCGACGGAGGTGCCCATCGGGCTGCCCGACCTCGACTCCCTCGCCCCGGACGCCCCCGTGCCGCCGACCGTCTACACCGAACTGCCGCCCACCGCGGTCTACGCGGAGGGGACCCCGCCGCCGGAGGCCGTCCGCGACGGGCTCGAAGCGGTCCTGGAGGCCGTGCGCACCTGGTTGACCGATGAGAGGTTCGCGCACGCGCGGCTGGTCGTGGTGACCTGGCGGGCCGTGCCCGCCGACCCCGGGGCGCCCCTCGCCGGGTTGGCGGCCTCCCCGGTGTGGGGGCTGCTGCGCGCGGCACAGCGGGAGCACCCCGGCCGCCTCGTCCTGGTGGACTCCGACGGTTCGGAGGACTCCCACCGGGTGCTGACCGCCGCGGTGGAACTCGACGAACCGCAGATGGCACTGCGCGCGGGGACCGTCCTGGTACCTCGCCTGACCGAGGCGGGAGCCGGACAGGAACTGACCCCTCCCGGGGCTCTGTGGCGGATGGACACTCGGGCCCCCGGTTCGCTGGAGAACCTGGAGCTTCTACCCGCGTCCGAGGCTGGTGCCCCCCTCGGCCCTGACCAGGTACGGGTGGCCGTACGGGCGGCCGGTGTGAACTTCCGCGACGTGGTGGTCGCTCTCGGCCTGGTCGAGACGGAGAAGGGCATGGGCATCGAAGGCGCGGGCATCGTCCTGGAAACCGGATCCGCTGTCCAGGACCTGGAACCAGGTGACCGGGTCGCCGGGATGTTCGACGGAGCCTTCGGTCCGATCGCGGTCGCCCATGCGCGCAAACTCGCCCGCATTCCTGACGGGTGGACCTTCGAGCAGGCCGCCGCGGTCCCCGTCGCCTTCCTGAGCGCCTACTACGGCCTGGTGGATCTGGCCGCGGTGCGCCCGGGCGAGAGCGTCCTGGTGCATGCCGCAGCGGGAGGAGTCGGCACCGCCGCCGTGCAGCTCGCCCGACACATGGGTGCCCGGGTGTTCGGCACCGCGAGCCCGCGCAAGTGGGCGGGGTTGGCGGAGTACGGCCTCGACGAGGAACGGCTGTCCTCCTCCCGGAACCTGGAGTTCGAGCGGCGTCTGCGCGCCGCCAACGACGGGCGCGGTATGGACGTGGTCCTCAACTCGCTGACCGGGGAGTTCGTGGACGCGTCGCTGCGCCTGTTGCGCTCTCCCCAGGACGGAGAGGGCCCGGGCGGCCGCTTCGTGGAGATGGGGAAAGCCGATATTCGTTCCGAGGAGGAGGTCTCAGCGTCCCACCCGGGGCGTGAATACCAGTCGTTCAACCTGCCTGACGTCTCCCCGGACCGGATCGGGCAGATGCTGGGGCGCGTCATGGAACTGTTCTCCACCGGTGTCCTCCGCCATCTTCCGATCACCGTCCACGACCTCCGCGACGCCAAGGACGCGCTGCGCTCCCTGCAACGCGGTGACAACGTCGGAAAACTCGTCCTGACCGTTCCGGCGCCCTTCCCCCAGGAGGGCACGACACTGGTCACGGGCGGCACCGGCACCCTCGGGCACCGGGTGGCGCGCCACCTGGTCACCGGCTACGGAGTGCGCGACCTGCTGCTCCTCAGCCGGAGCGGCCCCGAGACCGAAGGTCAGGAGGCACGTACCGCCGAACTGGAGGCGCTCGGAGCCCGGGTGGAGGTGGTCGCCTGCGACGCCGCGGACAGGGAGGCCTTGGAGGAGGTCCTCAGCGGAATTCCGGTGGACCGGCCCCTGCGCGCGGTGGTGCACACCGCCGGCGTGCTCGACGACGCCACCGTCACCTCACTCACCGCCGAACAGGTCGACAGGGTGCTGAGGCCCAAGGTCGACGCCGCCTGGAACCTGCACGAACTGACCCGGGAGACGGAGCTGGGAGCGTTCGTACTGTTCTCCTCGGTCGCCGGTGTCCTGGGCACACCGGGGCAGGCCAACTACGCGGCGGCCAACGTCTTCTGTGACGCGCTGGCCCACCGCCGCCGCGAACAGGGGCTGCCCGCCACCTCGCTGGCATGGGGCCTGTGGAGCGAGGCCAGCGGTATGACCGGGCACCTGGACGGAACCGACCTCGGCGTGCTCGGTCGGGTGGGCCTTCTTCCGATGCCCGCGGGGGAGGCACTGCGGCACATGGACACCGCACTGCTGTGGGACATGTCCTACGGCGTGCCCGCCCTGTTCGACACGAAGAGCCTCGGTACGGGGGTCCTGCGCGGGCTGGTGGGACCGGAAGCACGGTCCCTCTCCGAAGCCCGGGACACCCCGGCGGACGCCGCCACGGAGCGCTTCACCGGACTGTCCGAGGACGAGCGGGACAGGGCCCTGCTCACCGAGGTCCGCACCCACACCGCCGTGGTCCTGGGGCACGACCCCGACGAGGGACCCTACCGGGTGGACCCCGACCGCCCCTTCAGTGAACTGGGTCTGGACTCGCTCACCGGACTGGAGCTGCGCAACCGGCTCAGCGCGCGCATCGGTGTCAGGGTCCCGGCGACCGCCGTCTTCGACCACCCGACCCCCCGGGCGCTGGCGCTCCTCCTGGCGGGTCTGCTGGCCCCCGAACAGCCGACGACCCCCGATGCGGAACACGCCGGTCCCGCGAACGACACGGACGCCTTCGCCGAGGACATCGGAGTCCAGGAGAGCGACATCGACGCGATGGACGTCGAGGACCTGGTGAACCTCGCCCTGCGCGGTGAGGAGCACACATCCCCACGTGGACAGGAGACGGCAGATGACTACCGATGACCAAAGACTGGTCGCGGCGCTCAGGTCCGCGCTGAAGGAGAACGCGCGGCTGCGGGAGGACGTCGCACAGGGAGCCTCCCGCGAACCGATCGCCATCGTGGGAATGGGCTGCCGCCTGCCGGGAGGCGTCCACTCCCCAGAGGAACTGTGGGACCTGCTCGCCCAGGGGCGGGAGACCGTGGGCCCGTTGCCCGACGACCGTGGCTGGGACATCGCGGCGCTTCGCGGAGAAGGAGGGGACACTCCGCGTTCGGCCATGCTCCAGGGTTCCTTCCTCCACGCCGCGGGTGACTTCGATCCCGACCTCTTCGGGATCTCCCCCCGTGAGGCCGAGGCCATGGACCCGCAGCAGCGCCTCCTGCTCGAAGTCGCCTGGGAGTCCCTGGAACGGTCCGGGATCGCCCCGTCCTCGCTCGCGGGGTCGGACACCGGTGTCTACGTCGGCACCCTCACCCCTGAGTACGGTCCGCGACTGTCCCACGCGCCGGAGGACGGTTTCGCGATGACGGGGACGGCGCTCAGCGTCGCCTCGGGACGCCTGTCCTACACCCTGGGGCTCACGGGTCCGGCGATGACGGTGGACACCGCCTGCTCCTCCTCTCTCGTGGCCGTGCATCTGGCCGTGCGCGCCCTGCGCGCGGGCGAGTGCTCACTCGCCCTGGCGGGAGGGGCGACCGTCATGTCCTCCCCGGGCCCGCTCACCGAGTTCACCCATCTGAGGGGGTTGGCGCCGGACGGCCGGTGCAAGGCGTTCGGGGCGAGCGCCGACGGGGCCGGTTTCGCCGAAGGCGCGGGCATGGTCGTCCTGGAACGCCTCTCCGACGCCCGCCACAACGGACACCGTGTGCTCGCGGTGATCCGGGGCGGCGCGGTCAACCAGGACGGCGCCTCCAACGGCCTGACGGCCCCCAACGGACCCTCCCAGGTACGGGTCATCCGTAAGGCCCTGGCCGACGCGGGCCTCGGACCGGAGGACGTCGACATGGTGGAGGCGCACGGCACCGGCACCACACTGGGAGACCCGATCGAGGCGCAGGCGCTGCTGACCGCCTACGGCCAGGACCGGCCCGAGGACCGACCGTTGTGGTTGGGATCGCTCAAGTCCAACGTGGGCCACGCCCAGGCCGCGGCCGGAGTCGCGGGACTGATCAAACTGGTGCTGGCCCTCC
>CALGOD010000049.1 GCA_937957845.1 uncultured Nocardiopsis sp. | reverse complement strand
CTCCGGCGCGGTGCCGGCGGGGTACGGCGAGCCGGTGACGGCCACGGTGCGCCTCATCCTGTGCCTGATGGCGTTGGCGGGCTGGACGTGGTGGTCGTGCCGAGAACGCCCGGAGTTCGGGCCGGGGCTGTCGGTGGCCGCGGTGGCGGGCACCGCCCTGGCCCTGCTGGGGACCACCGCGGCGGGACGTGAACTGCTGGTCTGGCTGGTCTCCGTCTGGCCGGGGTTCGGGACTCTGCGCGACGGTCAACTGTACGTGGCGCCGTTGGCCCTGGTGCAGGCGCTGGGGACCGGGGCCCTCGTGTGGTGGGTGACCGGTCGCGGATCGGTGCCCCCACGTGACGGATCGGGGAAGGAGCGGGCCGGGGAGACCCCCGGGGGCGCCGCGCCGTGGCGTGTGGGGCTCTCCGTGTTCGTGACGCTGCTTCCGCTGGTGACCCTCCCGGGGCTGCTGTGGGGGGCGGCCGGGCGCCTGTCACCGGTGCACTATCCCGAGGCGTGGTCGACGGCCCAGGAGGTGGTGGCCGCCGACGACCGTCCCGGTGCGGTGCTGGTGCTGCCCTGGAGCGCCTACCGGGGGCTGGACTGGTCCGGGAGCCCCGTGGTCGTCCTGGACCCGGCGACCAGGCTCTTCGATCGGCGTACCCTGTGGAACGACGACCTGGTGGTCGGCACCTCCGAGGGAGGGGCGATGGTGGTGGCCGGTGAGGACGCTCGCGCCCGACAGGTCGGCCGCATGCTCGGCCCTGATCCCACGACCGGGCTTCCGGATCGGCTCGACCCCGGAGAGCTGGGGGCGGCGGGAATTCGTCACGTCGTGGTCTCCGCTCCCGTTGATAACCGGTTCTGGTCAGGGGTGGAAGGTCTTTCCACTGTGGTGAAAGGGCCGGACATGCTGCTCCTGCGCGTGCCGGATCAGCATGTGAAGGCCGATGAAGACGCAGTTCCGGGGTTGGAAGTTACCGGCGGGTTAGTTACAGTTGGGGCACTCATCTGGTCTGTGGCTAGATCAGGTTCTAGTCTCGTTTTCCAGCGCTCCGGACCCAGCGCGGGATCGGGCGCGCGGAAGGAGATCTCCAAGTGATCAAGGTAATCGCCGCCTGTGTGATCGGTGCGGCCCTGGCGGGAGGACTGACCTTCGTGGCCACCAGCCTCGCCACGGACACCACCGCCACCGCGGAGCCGGTGAACGAAACCCTCTACAACTACGGCGACCGCTGATCGACCGTACGGCGGGAGGTTCGCGGGCGCCTCGCCCCCAGTGGGGCGTCCCGCTTCCCAGGCCTCGCGGTTCCAGGCACCGTCCCTGCCCGCGCCCCACCATCGACGTCCGGTCCACGGGTTCCCTCGGTATGCGCTCCGCCCTTCTTCCGAAGAAGGCGTCGTACGTGTTCACGGTCGCGTGAAGCGCGCATCCCACACTCCCGGTCCGGTCGGACACCACGCGGAAGGAGAGCGTGTGGTCTTCCAGAAGGCCCACCGGGTCTGTCCGGAGACAGAGCCCGCAGTGGTCACCCCCGCGCCGGTCGGCGTTCCCACCCAGACCGGGGTGGAGACCGACACGGACGTCCACGGCGGCCCGGAGGTCTCCACCGATCTCGGACCGCGCCTGGACGGTGTCCGCCTGGTCATGGTCAACTGGCGTGATCCCTGGCAGTCCACCGCCGGGGGAGCGGAGGAGTACGCCTGGCGGATCAGCCGCCACCTGGCCGAACGCGGCGCCATCGTCACCTTCCTCACCAGCCGCGAGCCCCACCAGGCCCGTGTGGAGACCCGGGACGGCATCGTCATCCGCCGCATGGGAGGCAAGTTCACCGTCTATCCGCGGGTCATGGCGTGGTTGGCCCTGTGGCGGCGCGAGTACCAACTCGCCTTCGACTGCATGAACGGCATCCCCTTCCTGTGCCGCCTCGTGCTGCGCCGGCGCACCAGGGTGGTCAGCATCGTCCACCACGTCCACGATCTGCAGTTCAACGCCTACTTCCCGCGGCCGATCGCCTGGCTGGGCCGCTTCATCGAGTCGACCGTCGCCTCGCGCGTGTACCGCCGCTGTACCACCGTCACCGTCTCGGAGTCCTCCCGTCGGGCCATGCGTGAGAAGCTCGGCTGGCGCGCGCCCATCGAGGTCATCCACAACGGCGGGCTCCCCGGACCACAGAAGCCCTTGGACGACGTTCCCTCCCCCTCGGACCTGGGAAGCCCGGCGGTGGTGAGTCTGGGACGACTGGTGGTTCAAAAGCGCGTCTCCCAGGTGGTCGACCTCGCTCGTGGGCTCGGCGACGAGTATCCCGATCTGAAGGTGCACATCATCGGCCGCGGCCCCGAAGGCGCCCCGCTCGCCGAGCGGATCGAGCGCGACGGCACGGGTGACCGTGTGGTCCTGCACGGTTTCCTGCCCGAGGAGGACAAGAACAGCGTTCTGGCCTCCTGCCACCTCCATGTCACCGCCTCCGAGTTCGAGGGCTGGGGGCTGACCGTCATCGAGGCGGCCCGCCTCGGGGTGCCCACCGTGGCCTACGATGTGGACGGGCTTCGCGATTCGGTCCGTGACGGTGAAACCGGATGGCTGGTGCGTGAGGGAGAGAACCTCGCCGATGTCGTCGACCGCGCGCTCAAGGAACTCTCCGATCCCTACCGGGCCGAGGAGGTCCGTCGCGCCTGCCACGCGTGGGCGTCCCGGTTCACCTGGGAGGCCAGCGGCGCGCGGATGACCCGACTCGTGGCCCGGGAACTCGGGCTTCCCGGCGGCGCGGAACCCGACCCCTCCCACCCCTCCGGTGCTCCGGACACGGCAGCAGGCAGGAAAGCGAAAAGGTGACTCGGACGGAATCCACCGCCAGGCGCGAACCGGAGGATTCCCGCACACCGCCCTTCTCCGGGCTGGACGAGAGACTGCAGGCGCGGCTGAAGGTCCTCACGGTGTGCCTGCTCCTGGGGGCGCTGGCCGCCGGCATCGCTCCCGGAATGATCGTCAGTGACACCAAACTCGACCTGACGGCCAATCCTCTGGGGTTCATGGAGCGTGCCCTGCACCTGTGGGACGCGTCCTACTTCGGGCAGATCCAGAACCAGGCCTACGGGTACTTCTTCCCCAACGGGCCCTTCCACCTGCTGTTCGACCTGCTCGACATGCCCGACTGGCTGATCCAGCGTCTGTGGATGGCCGTCCTCCTCATCGCGGCCTTCACCGGTGTGTACAAGGTCGCCGAGGCGCTGGGGATCGGCACCGTCAACACCCGTATCCTGGCCGGGCTCGCCTACGCCCTGGCCCCGCGCGTGCTGACGCTCCTGTCGTACAACTCCGCCGAGCTGCAGCCCATGCTGCTCATGCCCTGGGTCCTGTTGCCACTGATCCTCGGCGCCCAGCGCGGCCGCTCCCCGGCCCACATGGCCCTGCTCTCGGGAGTGGCCTTCCTTCTGTGCGGCGGTACCAACGCCGCCTCGGAACTGGCCGTCCTGGTGGTACCCGGCCTGTACCTGCTCACCCGCGCCAACGGTCCCCGCAAGTGGCGGCTCATCGCCTGGTGGGCGGTCGCGCTGGTCCTGGCGTCGTCCTGGTACATCGTGCCGCTCTTCCTCATGTCGCGGTACGTGTTCTCGTTCATGCCCTTCACCGAGGACGCGGCCGTCACCACCGGGGTCACCTCGCTGCTCAACGCGCTGCGTGGCACCTCCAACTGGATGGGCTTCCTCCCCGACCAGGGCAACACCGCCCTTCCCTCTGGCGCGGAGTTGTCCACCACCCCGTGGTTGATCGCGGTCACCGCGATGGTCGCCGGCCTGGGCCTGGCAGGGCTCATCAACCGGCGCACCCCCGAAAGACTCTTTCTCATCACCACCCTCCTCACGGGCACCGCGATCATCGTCGCGGGCTTCACCGGCGACCTCACCGGACCCTTCGCCGGCACGATGCGGGAGCTCTTCGACGGCGTCCTCTCCCCGTTCCGCAACGTGCACAAGTTCGACGCCCTCGTGCGTCTGCCCGTCGTCCTGGGCCTGGCGCACCTGCCGGTGGTGGTGGCCCGCGACCGAGCCGACCGACAGGGCACACCCGTGCCCGCACGGGTACGCCGCGCCGTGGCGGGCGGTACCGGAGTCCTGTTCCTGGTCACCCTCGTCCCCATCGGCACCGTCGGGATCGCCCCCGCGGGCGGCTTCGCCCAGATCCCCGACTACTGGTACGAGGCGGTCGACTGGCTGGAGGAGCGCTCCGACGAGCGGGGCATGACCATGGCCCTGCCCGGTTCGGCGCGTGGCGAGTACGAGTGGGGCCGACCTCTCGACGAGCCCCTGCAACCCCTGCTGGACGGTGCCTGGACCAACCACCAGATCATCCCCTGGGGCTCGGCGGGCGTCTCCCGGATCACCCACGAGATCGACCAGCGCGTGTCCTCGGGCCGCGGATCGGCGGGGCTCGCCGCCACCTTCGCCCGCATGGGGGTCACCCACCTCGTGGTGCGCAACGACCTCCAACGCACCGCCAACAACGGCGGCTGGCCGGCCCGCGTCCACCAGGCGTTGAAGGACTCACCGGGCATCACCGAGGCGGCCGAGTTCGGTCCGGTCATCGGCTCCCTGGACCATCAGTCCGCCTCCCAGTGGTTCGACCAGCCCTACCGGGCTCTGACGATCTATGAGGTGGAGGACGCCGCGCCCACGGTGGGCACCGTGCCCGCCGACGGGATGCTGAGGGTCACCGGCGGCCCCGAGTCGCTGCTCCACCTGGCCGAGCAGGGACTGGTCGACGACGACCGCCCGATCCTGCTCGGCGACGATCCGGGGGCCGAACTGATCGACGCCGAGGACACGATCGTCACCGACACCGCGCGTCGCCGCGAGGTCGTCTACCCGGACGTACGACGCAACGTGTCGGCCACACTCACCGAGGACGAGGAACTCGAACGCGAGGTCCCCGCCCCCGACGTCCTCGACCCGGCGTGGGAGGAGTACGTCGCCCACGCCGAGGACCTCGGGATCGCCTCGATACGCGCCTCCTCCTCCGAGGCCGGGGCGGGGGCGCGCGCCGTGGACCGTGACCCCGGACACGCCCCGCACGCCACACTCGACGACGACCTCGGCACCTCGTGGCGTTCCAGCGCCTTCACCGGTGCACTGGGCGAGTGGATCGAGATCGAGTTCACCGAACCGCAGGACCTCACCGGGCTCAGCATCGCCTTCGAGCAGCTGGCCGACGAGCCGCCGCCCTCCAGGGTCGGCCTCATCACCGACACCGGTGAGGTGGAGGTGCCCGTGGCCGAGACCGAGGAACCCCAGGAACTGGTGGCCCCGCCGGGGGAGACCACCACGCTGCGTGTGCGCGTGGAGGAGCTGGCCTGGGAACCGGAGTACCGTTTCGGCACCCGCGTGGGCATCTCCTCGATCTCCGTGCCCGGCCTGGAGCCGGCCCGCACACTGCGGGTGCCCGGCCCCGCCGACACGGGGACCCTGCTGTTCACCGGTTCCACGGGGACCGCGCCGGGCTGCATGGAGGGCTCCCACGTGTGGGTGTGCAACCCGCGCCTTCAGGTACAGGGCGAGGACGCGCGCGGCCTGGACCGTACTTTCGCACTCTCCGCGGACGCCGCCTCCATGCCGCACGCCATCTCGGGCGAGGTCGTGCTCACCGATCCGCGCGAGGCGGAGAACGCGGCCAACCGGGCCGGCCCGTACCCGCACGTGACCGCCTCCTCGACCGCCGTCCAGCATCCTGCGGCCATGGGCCGTGGCGCGCTGGACGACGACGAGAGCACAGTGTGGTACCCGGACCCGGAGGAGAAGAACCCCTGGCTCGACATCGAGTTGGAGGAGCCGACCACGATCGGCCACCTGGAGGTCGACTTCCCCCGCGCGGACAGTGTGCTGCGGCCGATCCGGGTCACCGTGGAGGGCGGGGACACCGTCCGCGAGGGATGGCTGGACGGAAGCGGTCGGGTGGACTTCGCCGAGTTGACCGCGCGGTCGTTGAGGGTGACCTTCGAACGCCCCGAGGGGCAGGCCCTGGAGATCGGCACCATCACCCTGCCCGGGGTGGACCCGGTGGACCCGCTGCCCGAGGGCGAGGCCGTCACCGCCTGCGGCCTCGGCCCCGTCCTGCGGGTCAACGGTCGCCGTGTGGAGACGCGGATCAGTGAGGGGAGCCTGGCCGACCAGCTCACCGGCAAGCCGTTGCGCTACGAGAGCTGCACCGACCTGGACATGACCGAGGGCGAGAACCGGATCGTGGTCGACCCCGGAAACCGCTACGAGGTGCGCTCGGCGCTGGTGCGGTCCGTCGATCCGATGGCGGACCGTCCCGAGGTCACCATGTCGGCGGTGGAGGCCCTGCACACCTGGGGCCCGGGCGAGCGCGGCTTCGACGTCGACGTCGACGAGGACAGCCTGCTCGTGGTCAACGAGAACTTCAACGAGGGCTGGGAGGCCCGCCTGGAGGGAACGGACGGCCCACTGGAGCCGATCCGGCTGGAGGGCTGGAAACAGGCCTGGGTGCTCCCGGCCGGCAGCGCGGGCACCGTCACCCTCGTCTACACACCCGACGGCACCTACCACAAGGCCCTGGCCGTGGGCGCGGGCCTGGCCGCGCTGCTGGCCGTGATGGCGCTGTGGCCGAGGCGTCTGCTGCCCGGCGGCGGACGGGGCCCGTCAGCGGGCGGAGCGCGCGCCCTGCCCGACGCCGAACCCGGATGGCCGGGCCGCCGGTCGATCCTGCCCCTGGGCCTGCTCTACGGGGTGTGGGTGGCCGGTGCGGCCGGAGCGCTCCTTGTCGGCCTGATCCTGCTGGGCATGTGGTGGTTGGGCCGCCGCGCGCCCAAACGCCTGCGGCACGCCAAACCGGGGCGGCCGTCCCTGGGCGGACGGATGTTCCCGCACCTGGCCGGACCGTGGCCGGTGGCCCTCTCGCTGTCCCTGGCCGGCCTGGCCATGGCCGCGGGTACCTACTTGGCGCTGTACATGCCCTTCCACGACATCACACAGGTGCTCGGAGGAGCGCTGCGCGGCTGGGTCGCCCAGCTGCTGTGCCTGCCCGCCCTGGCCCGGCTCGTCCTGGCATTGGGACAACGGGGGGACGGCGAGCCCGCGGACGCCCACCCGGTCTCGGTCCGAGAGCGGGCCGGCGGTACCGGTGGCCCGGACGGGACGGGTGTGATCCCACTGGTCGGGACGGCCGTTGCCGTGGGAACCCGCGAACGGGAGGACACCGACTCCGAGGGCGACGACCTGTCGGAGAACGACCCCCAGGAGGCTCGCACATGAGCGCGACCAGGCCCGACGACTCCGCCCACGGCCAGGTCGGACCGGTGCCCGGGACGAAGCGCTCCGCCGCCCCGGGCACACTGCTGGTGGCCGCCGGCGCCTTCCTTCTGACCCTCGCCGCCCTGTTGCCCCTGTACGTGTACGAGAGAGTGGCCCTGATGCCCGCCACCGCGGAGTTCGACGTGCGCATGATCGCCGAGGACGCCTGGTACCTGGACACCTCCACCTGGTCGTGGGCCCGGACCGACGAGCTCACGAGGTCGACCAGGGTGGACGCCTCGGCTCACGGCGGGGACTGGTCGGCGTGGGAGATGTCCGTGGACACCTCCGTACCCGACCGGATGATCGACCACTGGAGCCGACGCGTCATCGTCGACCGACGGACGGGACGGGCGGTGAACTGCTGTGGCGAACACGTGGACGGGGACCGCGCCGTCCGCCAGGCGGGACTCGTCCACTTCTGGCCGCCCGGAGCGGAGACGGGCGACCACACGTTCTACGACGCCGAGGTGCGCTCGGCACCGGCGGTGGAGTTCGAGGGCGAGGACGAAGTGGCCGGTGTGCCGGTACGCCGTTACGTCCAGTCGATCGAGAGCACCCAGGTGCCGGACTCGGCGCGCTCGGTACCCGCCGGACTCTTCCGCGAGGGGGCGTCGGGAACGGTGACCGCCACACGCTGGCTCCAGGTCGACCGTACGTTCTGGGTGGAACCGGTCAGCGGCATCGTCGTCAACGCGCACGAGAGCCGGTCGGAGACCCTGCGTCCGCAGAACGACACCGGTGAGGTGCCGTTGTTGCACGCGGAGCTGGCCATGGCCGACCCCCAGGTCCTGGCCTACGCCGAGCAGGCACGTGTGCGCTCGGTGCTGCTGCGGGCCCTGGACTCCTGGGCACCGTGGACCCTGGTCCCCCTGGGGGCGCTGGCCGTGCTGGCGGGCCTGCTCCGGGCCTGGCGTGCCAGGGGCGCCGCCGGTGACGCGGGGGAGGACAGGGACCCCGAGCCGCTCACAGTGGACCCGTGAGGTCCCGCCTCCTTCGCCGGGACGGGGCTGAAGAGTCGGAGGTGTCCGCTGATACGGGTGTTCGGCGGGAGGAACGGGCGTCCACGTCATAGGATCCACTACATGTGCGGTCGTTATGCCCAGTCACGGAACGTGCGACAGTTGCAGCTCGCCTTCGGTCTTCCCGAGGAAGCGGTCCCGGAGGAGGCCGACCCCCGGGCGTGGCCTCCCCTGGAGGAGCTGGCGCCGGACTACAACATCGCGCCGGGGCGCTTCGTGTACGCCGTGCTGGGACCGCCCCCGCAGGGGGAGGGGCGGGGGGCCGAGGGAGCGCAGTCCTTGCACACCATGCGCTGGGGCCTGGTCCCCTCCTGGGCCAAGGACCGCAACATCGGCTACCGGATGATCAACGCGCGCAGCGAGACCATCGCAGACAAGCCCGCCTTCCGCACGGCCTTCCGGCGGCGCCGCTGTCTGCTGCCCGCCGACGCCTACTACGAGTGGCAGCTGATCGGCAGGGACGGGACGGTGCAGGCCAGCACCTCGCCCGTCACCGACCCCCACCACAGGAAACGCAAGGCCAAGGCGGACAAGAAGCCCTACTCCATCCACTACCCCGACGACCGTCCGCTGGCGATGGCGGGGATCTTCGAGCGCTGGCGCGACCCGGAGGTGCCCGAGGACGACCCCGCCGCGTGGGTGTGGAGCTGTGCCGTCATCACGACCGCGGCAGCCCCCGAACTCGCCCACATCCACGAGCGCATGCCGGTCATCATGCCGGCCGAGAACTGGGCGGCCTGGCTGGACCCGCGGACGGGGACCGACGATCTGGCGCACCTGTTGGAGGAGACGCCGGCCGACCGGTTCGCGGTCGACGAGGTCTCCACCGATGTCAACAGCATCAAGAACAACGGCCCCGAACTGCTCGAACCCGTCCCCTCCACCCAGGATGGCGGGCCGGACACACTTTTCTGACCCGGGGGAGGCTGGACAGACCGGGGTCGGACCCGGATATGGTGTCCCGGGTCGCACGGACCGCCACGCCGGTACGTGCTCCACGGACGCCTTCCACGCGTCCGCACATCTTCATACGCAACGCGGGAGCTCGCGCCATGGCGGGTCGAGAGGGCGGATCAACGGTGGCGCGGACCGCGGACCCCGTGCGGGTGATTCCGAGGTGGGGAGCATGCCCTGAGGGGCATCGACGGCCATGGCACCGGCGCCCCCAAGAGCCCCGGGTGACCACAGGTCCCATGTGATCACCCAGGACGTGTGCAGGTACACCGAGGAGAACGGACCGGAGACGGTCGCCGCCATCGTCAGGGACACGGCGGACGAGTCCGCGGAGTTCGTCGGGCGGGATGGCCGTTCCCCTCTCCCACCGACCGCACGGCCCCACGGGCCCGGGTCACCCGG
>CALGOD010000048.1 GCA_937957845.1 uncultured Nocardiopsis sp. | reverse complement strand
CCGGTGCCGAAGGAGATCTGCTCGTTCTCGGTGAAGTTGTCCGACACGGTGCGGTCGAGCACCATCCGACCCACCGGCTTGGGCGGGAAGTCGTTCTCCGGCCAGGTCTTGGTGTCGTCCAACGGGTCGAAGTCGAGTTCGAGGTGTTCGTCGTCGCTCATCATCTGCACGAGAAGCTCCCACTCGGGGTGGTCTCCCCTGCCGATGGCGTCGTGCAGGTCCTTCGTCGCGTGGCCGGTGTCGGTGGCCTGGATGTTGGCGGCGTCGGCCTCGGTCATGCTGCGCACACCCTGCTTGGGCATCCACGTGTACTTGACCAGGACCGTCTCGCCCACGTCGTTGACCCATTTGTAGGTGTTGACGCCGAAACCCTGCTGGTACCGGTAGCTCGCCGGGATGCCGCGCGGGCTGAACAGGTTGACCAACATGTGCAGGCACTCGGGGGTCTGTGACATGAAGTCGAAGATGCGGTTGGGCTCTTGTCGGAAGGTCACCGGGTCCGGCTTGAGCGAGTGGATCACGTCCGGGAACTTGATGGCGTCGCGGATGAAGAACACCGCGAGGTTGTTGCCCACCAGGTCCCAGTTGCCCTCCTCGGTGTAGAACTTGACGGCGAACCCGCGCGGGTCGCGGGCGCATTCCGAGGAGTCCCGTCCACCGATGACGGTGGAGAAGCGTACGGCGACGTCGGTGCGCTTTCCCGCGGTCTGGAAGAGCTTGGCGCGGGTGTAGCGGCTGATCGGCTCGTCGCCCCACTTGCCGTAGGCCTCGAAGTGGCCGAAGGCCGTCGTGCCGCGCGCGTGCACCACCCGCTCGGGGATGCGCTCGCGGTCGAAGTGACTGATCTTCTCCAGGAACTGGTAGTTCTCCAGCGTGGCGGGCCCCCGCTCGCCGACCGTCCGCTGGTTCTGGTTGTCGAAGACAGGGTGTCCCTGGCGGTTGGTGAGGACCTCTCGGTCGTCTCCCGGTGCCGGTCCCTGGCTGGATACGTCCGTCATGACTGTTCCCCCACAACGTGGTCATGTTCGCTTCCCAGATCTCTCCTGCCCACCGTCGTGTCCGGGGACTCACGGTAAGGAAAGAGCAGGGGAAGTCCTTACCGAACAGGGGCGGTGTCGAGGCCTTTGTCCTGGTAGGAGGGATGGAAGGCATGGTCCGACCGTGAGCGGCAGGCCATGTTTCACGTGAAACCTCGTTACTGCCGACCCCATGGGATCCCCACGGATCGGCCAGGGACGGCGTGTCCCCACCCGCGGGAGTCGCCCTCTGACGCACCGTGGGAGGCCGGTCTCATGCCTGTCCGTGGGTAGCGGGAGATCTGGAGACATCAACGGGCCCCCGGGGCCGATGCGGAGGCGAGCATGGGCGTGCGCACGTGGATCGAATCGTGGCCGGTGTACCGGCAGCTCACCGGCGAGGACCGGATGGGACTCGGAGCGGCGGCGAAGTCGAACCGGACGGAGAACCTCAGAGCCCGCACGGAGGACGCCGACAGGGTCGTGCAGTCCGTCTGCCCCTACTGTGCGGTGGGCTGTTCCCAGAACGTCTACGTCAAGGACGAGAAGGTCGTCCAGATCGAGGGCGACCCGGACTCGGGCTGGCGCCTGCTCGGGTGGGGCAGCGGCC
>CALGOD010000047.1 GCA_937957845.1 uncultured Nocardiopsis sp. | reverse complement strand
ATCATCCAGCGCCCGCATCCCACCTTCGAGCGCCGCGGCGACGATCTGCACTGCACGGTGACCGTTCCCATGACGGCCGCGGCACTGGGAGCCTCCTTCGCCTTCGACACCCTCGACGGCACCGAGAACATCGATCTGAGGCCGGGGACCAACTCCGGCCACGTCATCACCCTTCCGAACAAGGGGGTCACCCACCTGGACGGCGGGGGGCGGGGCGACCTGCGCATCCGCGTCGACGTGGAGACCCCGAACAGGCTGGACGAGGAGCAGGAGGCACTGCTGCGCAAGTTCGCCGAGCTGCGTGGCGAGGACCAGAGCCCGGGCCGGTTCAGTCCCGGGCACGGCGGCTTCTTCTCCAAGATCCGCGACGCCTTCGGCTCCAAGTGACACCCCCCGTCTTCCTGGTCGAGACCGCCGACCTCGCGGCCGACCGGGTGACGGTGGGCGGTAGCGAGGGCCGTCACGCCGCGGTGGTACGGCGTATCCGGGAGGGCGAGACCGTCGACCTCTCCGACGGCCGGGGGCTGCGTGCCCGCTGTACGGTGACCGCCGTGGCCAAGGACCACATCGTCTGCACGGTGGTGGAACGCCGGGAGGAGCCGCGGCCCCGTCCTCGTCTGACAGTGGTCCAGGCCCTGCCCAAGGGGGACCGGGGCGAACTGGCGGTGGAGATGATGACCGAGGCCGGGGTGGACGTCATCGTGCCCTGGGCCGCGGAGCGCTGCGTCACCCGCTGGAAGGGCGAACGGGCGACGAAATCGCTCGCCAAGTGGCGTGCGACCGCCCGCGAAGCGGCCAAACAGGCCCGGCGCTCCTGGCTTCCCGAGGTCACCGACCTGGCCGACCGTTCCTCGGTGGTCGAGCTGTTGGCCCGCGCCGACCTGGGAGTCGTGTTGCACGAGGACTCCGACGCCCGCCTCGGCGCGATGGAGCCGCCCTCCGGAAGCGGTCAGGAGGTCGTCGTGGTGGTCGGGCCCGAGGGTGGATTCTCCGACGCCGAGTTGGACGCGTTCAGCGCGACGGGAGCCGTCCGCGCGCTGCTGGGGCCGAACGTACTACGCACCTCCACCGCCGGGGTGGCCGCACTGTCGGTGCTCCAGGTCGGTACCGGCCGCTGGTAGGACGTTCCGCTCCCCCTCCCGCGTGTGAGAGTGGAAGGGGGAGCGGAGGCCGGTCAGTTCTCGGTGCTCGATCGGCCGTTGGTCTCGCCGACGCCGGAGCCGCCACCGGCGGCCTCCTCACCGCCGCCGGGGGTGTTGTCGCCGTCGTCGTCCTTGTTGTTGCCGGAGCCGCCGCCGTCGCCCCCGCCGTCGCCGGGAGCGGTGTCGTCCCCGCCGCCGTCAGCGCCGCCGCCGGGGGCGCCGCTGGGATCGTCGGTGGGCGCGCAGTCCTCCTTGACCGCCCCTTCCTTGGGGTCCTCCTCTCTGGTCGCCGTGGCGGAGGGTTCATCCCGGGGCGACGGGCACTCCGTAACGGTGTCGGCGTCCTTCTTGGAGGAGGACTCCTCCTCCTCGCCCTCCTCCGAGGGCGAGGCCGCCGGGTCCTGCGGCGGGGACTGCTCGGGCCGGACGCTTCCGGCCTCGGCGTCGTCGGAGGGACCGGAGGGGGTCGTGCCGCTGTCCTGGCCGGGCTCGGGGGGCGTGCCCGCGCGGTCGGCCCCCGCGGGCACGATCTCCAGAACCTGGTCGCGGACCTGGGGGCTGGAGATGACCACGGACGCGGCGATCAGGGCGGCTCCCGCCACCGCCAACGTGGGACGTAGCCAGGGCAGGCCGAACCAGACCGACCTGCGGTTGTGCTCGGTACGCTCACGGATCAGGTTCAGTGCCTCGGGCGAGGTCGTGACCGTGTCGGCCTCGGCCTTGAGCAGCTGACGGAGCTGCTCCTCGAACGGGTCGTTCGTCGGGTTGGTCGGGGTGGTCATGTCGTCTGCTCCAGAACAGAGCGGAGCGCGGAGATGCCACGGGACGTGTGGCTCTTCACGGCGCCCCGGCTGATCCCCATGGCATCCGCGATCTGTGCCTCGGACAGGTCGCCGTAGTACCGGAGCACAATGGCCTCTCGTTGGCGAGTGGGTAGTTTGCGCAGAGCGCGGATGACTGCTTCGCGCTCCAACAGGTTCATCGCGCCGTGTTCGGCGCTGGGGGCGTCGGGCAGGGCCTTGGGTGCGTGCTTCTCCACGACCGCCCTGTGGCGAAGTACGGACCTGGCCTTGTTCACCACGGCCTGCCGGAGATAGGACAGGGCCTTGTTCGGATCGCGTAGGCGGCGCCAGGCGCCGTGCATGGCGACGAACGAGTCCTGGACGACCTCTTCGGCGGTCGCGTGGTCGCGGACGAGCAGTGCGGCGAGCCGAACGAGTGGACGGTAGTGCTCCCGATAGAGCTCCGTCACGGCGTGGTCGGCGTCCCATCCCACCGAGAGCGGGGCCGTGGTGGCTCCGGCCACCATGGTTTCTGTCGTCACATCAGTTCGACGCACACCCTTGTCGCGGGGTTTACGAAAGGGCATACCTCTTCTTTTCCGGGTAGACGTGCGTTTGCATCCGGACACGTGAGAACTCGGCCAGGGCTGGACGGAGCCGCCGACCTGACGCGCACGGGTGCAAAGACTATCGCGCTCGGGGTGTGGGCCAGAGCGGAACCGGCTTCCAAAAGATTACGAAAGGTCCGACTTGGGCCCTACGTTCGCGGCGGACCTGCGGCATCATGGTCCCCGAAAGCCCCGAGGCGGTGACCGTCTCGGTGGTCAAGCGGACGGAAAGGTTCTCGATGGCCCAGGACGACTGCCTCTTCTGCAAGATAGTGAAGGGGGAGATACCCGCCGAGATCGTTCGCGAGAGCGAGCGCACGGTGGCCTTTCGCGATATCAATCCTCAGGCTCCCACACACGTACTGGTCATCCCACGTGAGCACTACCCCAACGCGGCCGAGGCCGCCGCCGCGGACGCCGGACTGCTCGACGAGATCGTCCGGGAGGCGCACGAGGTGGCCGCTGAGGAGGGCATCGTCGACTTCGGGTACCGGCTGGTGTTCAACACGGGAAGCGGTGCCGGTCAGACGGTCTTCCACCTGCACGGTCACGTGCTCGGCGGACGTGGGATGGAGTGGCCCCCCGGGTAGGCGGTGCTCCTCGGGGACGCCGTTCTCCGCAGACCTCGAAGGCCGTGCCCAGGGCGCGGCCTTCGGTCGTCGTGGCCCCGTTCAGAGGAGGATCCGACGGGAGATAACGGATCGAGGGGTGCCGTGGTGCCTTGGTAGACTTGTGGCCGTGGGCTTCGAGGGTTCGGTGGGACCGCTGAGAACACCGGCGAGGAGTCCGACCCGGCGCCGCCGTCCCGGCGCCAGGGGACGTCCACGAGGCGTACCGATCCCCGCGGGGGCGGACG
>CALGOD010000046.1 GCA_937957845.1 uncultured Nocardiopsis sp. | reverse complement strand
TCCTGCACTGCAAGTCGGGTGGGCGTTCCGCCGAGGCGCTGGCCGCGGTCCACGCCGCCGGGTTCTCCGACGCCGTCCACGTGGGCGGCGGTGTCCTGGCCTGGATCAACCAGGTCGACCCGAGTCTGCCCGCGTACTAGCGACGCGTCTTCGGGGCTTCGCCCCGCCCGTCGGTCGACCTCCACCCTCCTCGGGGTCGTCGCGCGTGGCGCCCCATCGCGTTCCGAGTGGCGGCGGTGGTGCCGGAAGAACTCTTCCGGCACCACCGCCGCCCGTTTTTTTGTGGTTTGCCTGGTTTGTGCCACGAGTGGGTAGGGGGTCGGCAGAGGCCGTCGTCGGCCGGCGACGGCCCGGCTGCTGGGAGGTGGCTCCATGCGACTGAGAGGACGCTGGACCGACTGGGTCGCGATGCTCGCCGGTCTGGCCCTGGGACTGAGCTACATCTGGCACGGGATGTACGGTCTCGGCGCGGGCGCGATGTTCGTCCTCGGCCTGTGCACCATCATGGCCTCCGTCATGTCCATCACACGCCCCGCGGGATTGGCGAGCGAGCTGAGCCTGCTGGGGATCGGTGTCGTCGTCTTCGCGCTGCCGTTGCTGCTGGGCTTCACGGGCACGGCCACGGCCGCGTGGACGGCGTGGATACTCGGCGTGGTCATGATCGGACTGGGGGCGTTCGGCCTGCTGCGGGCCGTCCAGACCCGCAGACGTGATCCCGAACTGGCCTGGCCCCAGCACAGTCACGAGGTCTTCACCTGACCCGTGTGCGCCAGGAGGCCGAGCCGGGGCCGCTCCCGCACCGGGAGCGGCCCCGGTGCGTCGGAGGTCGTCTGTAGGCTGCCGGGATGTTCACAGACGAGGAAGGCGGACCGGACGACTACGCCGAGGAGGTTCTGGCGCTGGTCGAACGGATTCCACCCGGACGGGTGATGGCCTACGGCGACGTCGCCGAGTACGTGGGAAGGGGAGGTCCCCGCCAGGTCGGCTCGGTCATGTCCGCCTGGGGCGGGGGAGTGCCCTGGTGGCGTGTGGTGCGCGCGGACGGGAGTCCGGCCTCCGGACACGAGGTCCGCGCGCTGTCGCACTACGCGGCCGAGGGCACCCCGATGCGCCCGGGGAGCGACCGGGTGGACATGGGGCGCGCCAGATGGGCGGGGCCCGAGGAACGGTGAGGGGTCTTCGTGACGGGGATGACGTGCAGGGTGGTCGCCGACCTCTGGTGAACTGGTGGGGTGAACACGACTTCGTACCGTCTCGTGCGGCGCGCCCACCAGGTGCAGCCGCCGCCGGTGCTGGACGGCAACCAGCGGCGCGTGGTCGAACACGCGGGCGGCCCCCTGCTGGTGCTGGCCGGACCCGGGACCGGCAAGACCACCACCATCGTCGAGGCCGTCGTCGACCGTGTCGACCACCGCGGAGTGGACCCTTCACGGGTCCTGGTGCTCACCTTCAGTCGCAAGGCCGCCCAGGAACTCCGCGAGCGCATCACGGCCCGGTTGCGTCGCACCACACGTGAACCCCTGGCCCTGACCTTCCACAGCTACGCCTACGGCCTGATCCGCCGCGAGTTCCAGCGGATGGGCGACCTGCCGCCACGCCTGCTCTCGGGACCCGAACAGTTGATGGAGGTCCGAGAACTCCTCAGGGGCGAGGCGGGGGACGGAGGCGTCGACTGGCCCGAGCGCCTGCGGCCCGCCCTGGAGACCCGCGGATTCGCCGAGGAACTGCGCGACTTCCTCATGCGCGCCCAAGAGCGGGGAATGGGTCCGGCGGAGTTGGAGGCGCTGGGCCACGAGCGTGGCCGTGACGACTGGGTGGCCGCCGCCGGATTCCTCGAACGCTACACGGGCCGCTTCGACATCGCACCGGTGCCCACGCTCAACTACGCCGAACTGGTGCGGGTCGCCGCCAACCTGCTCTCCGACCCCGTCGTCCAGGAACGCGAGCGCGCCGCCCACGAGGTCGTGTTCGTCGACGAGTACCAGGACACCGACCCCGCCCAGGAGGAGCTCCTGCGTGCTCTGGCCGGGGACGGTCGAGACCTGATCGCGGTGGGCGACCCCGACCAGTCCATCTACGGTTTCCGCGGCGCGGAGGTCCACAACATCCTCGACTTCCCGCGCCGTTTCCCGACCGCGCAGCGTACGGAGGCCCCCGTGGTCGCGCTGCGCACCTGCCGCCGTAGCGGTGCGGCCCTGCTGTCGGCCTCACGCGGCCTGACCCGGCGCCTGCCCGCGGTCGCCTCCGCCCGCGGTCGTGTCAACGAACACCGGGAGCTGATCCCCGCCGAGGGCCTGCCCTCCGGTTCGGTCCGGGTGCTGCTGGCCGACAGCGCCACCCAGGAGGCCGCGGTCATCGCCGACACACTACGCCGAGCCCATCTGATCGACGGCGTCCCGTGGTCGGACATGGCCGTCCTGGTGCGCTCGACCGGCCGTCGGATGCCGGTGCTGCGTCGCGCCCTGACGGCCGCCGCGGTCCCCGTCGCGGTCGGCGCCGACGACCTCCCCATCGCGGCCGAACCCATCGTCCGCCCCATGCTCGCGTTGATCCGCTACGGACTGTCCCCCGACGAGTTGGACGACGAGGCCGCGCGCGAGCTGCTCACCAGCGCGTTCGGCGAGGCCGACACGGTACGACTGCGCCGACTCGTGCGGGCCCTGCGGCGCCTGGACCTGGACCGCGCCCACGCCCGAGGGCCGGAAGAGGACGGGGACGGCGGCACCTACAGGCCCTCCTCCCAGTTGCTCGTGGACGTCCTGCGCGACCCGACCGAACTCGCCCTCGTCGACCCGGAG
>CALGOD010000045.1 GCA_937957845.1 uncultured Nocardiopsis sp. | reverse complement strand
CGGCGCCTGGAGATCGGCGGCTCCTGGTTGGGACGCGACTTTCGCGGACGCGGCGTCAATCACTGGGCGAAGTACCTGCTGATGCGACACGCCTTCGAGGAGATGGGCACGGAGCGGGTCGAGTTCAAGACCGACGTGCTCAACGAGCGCGCCCGCCGGGGACTGCGTGCCATCGGTGCCACGGAGGAGGGCGTGCTGCGCAGCTACGACCCGATGCCCGACGGACGACGCAGGGACGCTGTGTACTACTCGATCCTGAAGGCCGAATGGCCGCACGTACGCGAGCTCTTGGAGGAGGGACCGCGCTTTCGGTGAGGCTCTTCGCCGTGGTTCCGAGGGAAGGGCCGTTCCGGTGGCGCGATGGCCGGATCGGTGGCCGGGTCCTCGGCCCGCCCGTCGGAGGCGTTCCTCGCCGAGCCCTCGGGAGCGGATCCCGGAGGACTCGGCGAGGAGGGAACCTCAGAGGCGGTCGAGCAGCTGGGCGCAGCGGATCAGGCCCAGGTGCGAGTACGCCTGCGGGTGGTTGCCCAGAGCGCGCTCGGTGACCGGGTCGAACTCCTCCGGGATCAGTCCCGTGGGTCCGGCGCAGTCCACCAGGTGGTGGAACAGCTCCTCGGCCTCGGCGCGGCGGCCGGTCAGCAGGTACGCCTCGATCAGCCACGTGGTGCACAGGTGGAAGCCACCCTCGCCACCGGGCAGGCCGTCGTCGCGGTGGTACCGGTAGACGGTCGGGCCGCTGCGCAGCTCCGCCTCGATGGCCGTGACGGTGGCCTGGAAGCGTTCGTCGGTCGGGTCGATCATTCCGGACAGACCGATGTGCAGCGACGCCGCGTCCAGGTCGGTGCCGTCGTAGGCGGTCGTGAAGGCCTGGGCCTGGTCGTTCCAGCCCTTCTCCAGCACCTCGGCGGCGATGTCGTCACGCAGGCCGTGCCAGGACGGGTCCACCTCGCGGCCGTAGCGGTCGGCGAGGAGGATGGCGCGGTCCAGCGTCACCCAGCACATCACCTTGGAGTACACGCGATGACGGGGCTCGTCGCGCTCCTCCCAGATGCCGTGGTCGGGCTCGTGCCAGCGGCGGGAGACCGCCTCGGCCATCGACCGCACCAGGTCCCAGTCGCGGTCGGCCAGGGTGCCGCGCACCGACGACAGCTTCTCGATCAGCTCCACGACGGGGCCGAACACGTCCAACTGCACCTGACGGTCGGCGAGGTTGCCGATCCGGACCGGACGCGAGCCGGCGTAGCCCGACAGCGACTCGATGACCTCCTCGGGGCCCAGGTCGGTTCCCCGCAGTGAGTACAGCGGGCGCAGCATCTCGGGGCCGGGCAGTGATTCCACGACCCGGTGCACCCAGTCCAGGAACGCCTCCGCCTCGACGGTGGAACCCAGGGTGACCAGGGACTGCACGGTCATGGCGCCGTCGCGCAGCCAGCAGTACCGGTAGTCCCAGTTGCGCACACCGCCGATCTCCTCGGGCAGCGACGTGGTCGCGGCGGCCATCACACCACCGGAGGGGGTGCACAGTCCGCGCAGGGTGAGGGCCGAGCGCGCCGCCAGCTGGCGGGCGGTGTCGGGCAGGGTGAGCCCGTCGAGCCAGGTGGACCAGTGCTCGCCGGCCAGGCGCTGGAGTTCGGACTCGGGCAGGGTGCCGGGCACGAGGGAGTCGGTGCCGCAGCGCAGTTCGAGCACCACCGGCTCCTCCGAGGAGGGGTGGACCACCGCGCGGGCGACGTCGTCGAAGCCGTCGTGGTCGATCTCCCACTTCACGCCGGGCGAGTACAGCACCATCGGGAAGTCGGCGCCCTCCACGAGCAGGCCGTTCTCCTTGGGCGTGATGCGCACGGGCGCCCGGCCGAAGTCGGGACGCGGCGCGAACTCGACGGTGGCCGGGGTGACGCCGCTGATCACACGGACGAGGTCCGTGCGACCCTGCGGGGTGCCGTGTGCGAGATAGTCGGTGACGTCCAGGCGCGACCAGCGTGTGCGCACGGTCATGGTGCCGGGCAGGTAGCGCTGGCCCAGCGGCCGGCCACCGTGCTCGGGAGCGATGGCGAACACTCCGGCCTGCCGACCTCCCAGCACCTCGGCGAACAGGGCGTTGGAGTCGGGCTCGGGGTGGCAGAACCAGAGCAGGCGCGCGTCCGGGCCGATGAGGGCGACGGAGGTCTGGTTCGAGAGCATCGACATGCGCTCGATGGGCGTGGGCCGTTCGCCGAACACCCAGGAGCGGCGCTCGATGGCCAGGCTGGACAGCAGAGCCGCGGCGGTCGGGGTGTCGTCCACCCGGTGGGAGGCCACGGTGGGTCCCTCACCGACCCGGACGCCCGCGTCGGCGCCGGTCAGCCGCATGAAGACGGGCTCCTCGCCGTCGCCGCCCCCGATGTAGAGGATCGCGGTCGCCTCGACCTGGTCGCGCAGCAGCTCCAGTGCGGCGGCCTTGTCGGAGGGCGGGGCCTCGGAACCGGTCTCGGTGTGCTGCGGGTCGATGGTCAGGTCGATGTCGAACTCGGTGCCACGCCCGCCCACGAGGCGCACCTCGGAGGGCAGACGGGAGAGCACGGCCAGGTCGCGTAGGGGTCTGGCGGAGATGACCGCGCAGACGGTGCCGGGCAGGTCGGCCAACTCGCGCAGGGCGCGCAGTGCCTCGGGAAGCGGGCGCCTGCTGTCGGAGTCGATCGGCGCCAGGGCGCCGTCGTAGTCGCAGGCGACCAGCAACCGCGAGGTTCTGGCCAGGGCGGAGACACGCCGCCGTACGTCCACGGGCATGACCGCGGGGGCGGTGCTCACCGGAGTTTCCGGAGCCATCTCGACAGCCTGGGTGAGCGTCACGTTGCCTCCTCCGTTGGTCCACACTGACCTGGGGAAATGGATGATCTGTAGGACTCCGTGCGCACGCTTGTGGTTCGCCCGGGATGTGGGTGCGAGTGAGGTGCCGGCGGTGCTTGTGGCGCGGGACGGACCGGGGGGTGGGGCGAAGCCCTGAGACCTTGTGCGGATACGTGGGCACAGAGGTCATGCCATGGGTAAAGGTTCGATGCGCAGGGAGTCAACGTGAGACTACCCCCGCATCACCTGTATCTGCGACATCAGATCCGAGTGATGGAGGTCACAAATCAATAGCAAAACTCCAGGAAGATCATATTGGATGATTCGCGTGATCTCTGGATCACCCATCGTTGCGGGGAATCCGCGGGAGCGGGTCGCGCCGGCACTTGTGGGAAGCCGTCTCCGTGTCTTGGGACACAGAGGGTCCGCCACACCTGTGGCGGACCCGGTGGCCGGAGGGTCTGGGAGGGCTCAGTCGGTCTTCTCGGGTTTGCGCAGGTGGTGCACCCACGCGGGCGGGATGTTGGCGAACACCTTCTCCGAACCGATGCCGTAGCGGTCGATCCAGTCCTGCACGAGCCAACTCGTCCGGGCCTGGCGCAGGTAGTCCTCACGGCGAGCGATGACCGCTTTGACCTCCTTCGTATAGAGGTAGCCGTAGAAGGACAGCGTTCCGCCCGGTTCGAGGACCTCGAAGTAGTAGTCGAGGATCTCCCGGACGGCGTCGGCGGTGAAGTTCGCGAACGGCAGGCCCGAGACGATCACGTCGTAGGAACGGTCCGCGCCCATGTCGTTGACGAGCTTGGCGTGTACACGGACGCCGTCGCGGACCCGGGACATGACCGGGTCCGTCTCCAGAAGACCCTCGACATAGGAGGCGAACTCGGGGTTGGCCTCCACCAGGTCGGCGGTGTCCCCCGGGCGCATCGCGGCGGCGATCCCGCGACTGATGGCACCGGTGCCGGCACCCGCCTCCAGGATGCGCAGCGGGCGTTCGGGTTCGGGACGTCGGCGTACGTACTCCGCCATCGCGTGTGCCAGCGCACCGCTGCTGGGAACGATGGAGCCGGTGGCGTGGAAGGTACGCAGCGCCTGGCTGAAGAACAGTCGTGTGTCGCGTAGACGCTCATCCAATCGCAGGGAGAAGGGTCCGGAAGTGCTGTGTGTCTCGGACATACCCGCACGCTAACGTCTTCGGCCCCGAGGAAGGGAACGGCGGGGCCGGTGCCATGGAAGAACACCGTTCGGACGGGTGGTGGAAGATCCCTCCCCGAAGCGGGGAACCCGGGGTGCGGGCCCCGAGGCGGCCACGTCCTGACGTGGCCGGTCCGCCTACCCTTGGTGTATGAGCAGAGCGGACAGTGCCCCCCAGGTCCCCGACCATCCCCGGACCGCGTTGGTCACGGGAGCCTCCAGTGGGATAGGCGAGGAGTACGCCCGCAGGCTCGCCGAGCGCGGCTACTCCCTGGTCCTGGTGGCCCGTAGGAAGAAGGCGCTGGAAGCCCTCGCCGAGGAGCTCGTTCTTCGTTACGGGGTCGGTGTGCGTACCCTGCCCGCCGACCTGGGCACCGACGAGGGCCTGGCCCAGGTGACCGAGCGTCTGTCGGCCGACGGCGGTGGTGACGACGCCCCCATCGACCTGCTCGTCAACAACGCCGGGCGTGGCGAGGGCGGGCCCTTCACCGAACAGGACCCGGCCGAGATCGACGCCATGCTCGACCTCAACGTGCGCGCCGTCCTCCGACTCGCCCGCGCCGTCCTGCCCGTGCAGATCGCCCGGAGGAAGGAGGGGCGGACCGAGGCCAGGCTGGGTGTCATCAACGTCTCCTCCATGGCCGGCGAGGTGACGGCCAACCCCGGCGGATCGGTGTACGGGGCGGGTAAGAAGTTCGTCAGCCTGTGGAGCGAGAGCGTGGCCGCGGAGGTCTCCCGGTACGACGTGCACGTGACCGTGGTCCTCCCGGGTTTCGTGCGTACCGAGATGACCAGGAGGGTCCAGGACAGCGGCATGCCCGCGTTCGCCTTCGTCCCCAAGGAACGGGTCGTGCGCGAGTCCCTCACGGCCTGGGCCGCCGGACGCTCCAGTGTCGTTCCCGGCGCCCAGTACAAGGCGGCTTCGGGCATTCTGCGTTTTCTGCCCAAACCGGTTGTTCGCGCCGCAGCGCGCAGGTTCCACTGAGGAATTCCAGCGCGGTGTGGCGTACAACGCCGACCACATGCTGAGACATGTCGCCTCCGGTACGGCATCGGGGCGCGGGACCGCCTACGCTGGTAGCGCATCTGTCGGTCGAGGAAAGACGCCATGAAGACCTTCGAAGAGCTGTTCGCCGAGCTGTCCGAGAAGGCGCGTTCCCGCCCCGAGGGGTCCGGGACCGTCGCCCAGCTCGACGCCGGTGTCCATGCCATCGGCAAGAAGGTCGGCGAGGAGGCCGCCGAAGTCTGGATGGCCGCCGAGTACGAATCGGACGAGCAGGCCGCCGAAGAGATCTCGCAACTCCTCTACCACCTCCAGGTCCTGATGCTGGCCCGTGGACTGCGGCTTGAGGACGTCTACAAGCATCTGTAGGCCGGCGCGCACGCCTCGCGCGTTCCGGCCGTCGACGGACGTCCCCGTACACGCAGCCCCAGAAAGCCGAACATGCCAGACATGCTGAGAATCGCCGTGCCCAACAAGGGCCAACTCTCCGAACCGGCCGTGGAGATGTTGAGCGAGGCCGGTTACCGGCAGCGCAAGAGCAGCCGCGACCTGGTCATGGTCGACCCCGACAACGACACCGAGTTCTTCTTCCTGCGCCCCAAGGACATCGCCGTCTACGTGGGCGAGGGCATCCTCCAGGCCGGGATCACCGGCCGCGACATGCTGCTGGACTCCGGCGCACCCGTGGACGAGGTGCTCGCCCTGGGCTTCGGCGGATCCACCTTCCGTTTCGCCGCCCCCGGCGGCTCCGACATGAAGGTCTCCGACCTCAACGGCAAGCGGATCGCCACCTCCTTCGACGGCCTCCTGAGCTCCTACCTGGAGGAGCAGGGCATCGACGCCCGCGTGATCCACCTGGACGGCGCGGTCGAGAGCTCGGTCAAGCTCGGCGTCGCCGACGCCGTCGCCGACGTGGTCTCCACCGGCACCACCCTGCGGCAGGCGGGCATGGAGACCTTCGGTGACCCGATCCTGGTCTCCGAGGCGGTCGTCATCCGGCCCCGCAACGCCCCGGACGACCCCCAGATCGACACGCTGTTGCGCCGTCTGCAGGGCGTCCTGGTCGCTCGCGACTACGTGATGATGGACTACGACGTGCACGCAGAGCACCTGGAGGACGCGGTCAAGCTCACTCCGGGGATGGAGGGGCCGACGGTCTCCCCGCTGCACCGGGAGGGCTGGGTCGCGGTCCGCTCGATGGTGCGACGCAAGGAGGCACAGCGCATCATGGACGACCTGTGGCAGCTGGGGGCTCGGGCCATCCTGGTCACCGACATCTACGCCTGCCGCCTGTGACACGGCGCCCGTGATCTTCCGTGTAGGCCCTTCCGGGAGGTCACGGGCACAATGTGGGCATGAACCAGTCGACTTCGGGCCCGTCCCTCACCGATCCGCCCGTTCCCGAGGGCGAGGCGGTCACGCTGGCCAGAGTGATGGGGGAGACCGGCGGAGACCTCGTGCTGCGCCGGGTGGGCGCGCACTACGAGATCTACTCCAACGGTGTGTTCCTCATGGACACCCGCGACGGGACGTCCGAACGCGAGATGGTGCGCGCCGGCCTCGCCGCGCTCCCGGAGGGTCGCTCCCAGGCCCGGGTGCTCATCGGCGGACTGGGTGTGGGCTTCTCCGCGCGTGAGGCCCTGGACCATCCCCGGGTGACGCTGGTGGAGGTCGTGGAGCTGGAACCCCACGTGATCGCCTGGCATGACGGCGAGCTCGGTGAGGTGGCCGAGTACGTGCACAGGGATCCGCGTTGCCGGGTGATCGAGGCCGACCTCGTGGAGTGGCTGGAGGATGCCGCCTCCGCCGTGTCACCCACCCGCTACGACGTGATCTGTCTCGACACCGACAACGGCCCCGAGTGGACGGTGACCGAGGGCAACAGCCGTCTCTACGAGGCGTCGGGCCTGGAGCGGCTCACCCGCCTGCTCAGGCCCGGCGGTGTGCTGGCCTTCTGGAGCGCCAACGCGGTACCCGTCTTCGACGCGTCGCTGCGCCGGCGCTTCGCGTCGGTGGAGGTCATCGAGATCCCCGTGGCCCGGGGCGTGCCCGACACCGTCTACCTGGCGCGCGAACCGCGTTGACGGGTACCCGTCGTGCCTCAGGCCCCCTGGTCGGCCATGTAGGCCGTGAACTCCTCCAGGGTGATCAGCCCGTCGCCGTCCTGATCCATGGCCTTGATCGCCTGCCTGGCCTGTTCCTCGGTGCAGGTGTCTCCGAGACGGTGCATCAGGTCGGCGTACTCCTGGGCGGAGATGCGTCCGTCGCTGTCGGCGTCGACGAACCCGAAGGTCGCCGCGTAGTCGGCATTCGAGGCCATGTGTCACACTCCAGCTCGTGCGGTCGGCGATGAGGGCGGGGCCAGGCTATCGGGCCACGGCGTCGTGCAGAAGCGACGGGACGCCCGGGCGTCCCGACTCCTGCGTCCACCGCCCTACCGGCCGCCCACCGACCCTCGTGAGCCGACCCACCGTGCGACCACGGTGAACAGCAACACCAGGACGAACAGGCACAGCGCGGCGCCCCAGGCGCGGTCGATACCGGCCTCGAAGGGCTGCATGGCGCCCCGGTACAGCTGTGTCGGCACGGAACCCTGGGGCTGACCCTGGAAGGCGGTCACGAGCAGGCCCGACCCGAACGCGGTCAACAACAGTGGCGCGGTCTCACCGATGCCGCGGGCGATCGCCAGCATCGAACCGGTGGTCAGCCCCGGGGCGGCGGCGGGCAGCACCGTGAACATGATGGTCTGCCACTTGCGCGCGCCCAGACCGTAACTGGCGTTGCGGATCTCGTTGGGGACCAGCCTCAGCATCTCCTCCGCGGACCGGGTCACGATCGGCAGCATCATCACCGCGATCGCCACGGCGCCGACGAAGGTGCCGAAGCCCATGCCGCCCCAGCCGATCACCAACAGGCCGTACACGAACAGGCCGACGAAGATCGAGGGGATACCGGTCATCACGTCGGTGAAGAAGCGGATCGCCGAGGTCAGGCGGTTGGGACCGTACTCCACGACGTAGACGGCCGTGGCGATGCCGAACGGGATCGACATCAGGACCGCCAACGCCATGATGTACAGCGTGCCGAAGAACCCGGCCACGTAACCGCCGCCCTCACGCCGCGGCGGCGGTTCGGTCTGGGTGAAGAAGTCCAGGTCGACCACGCCGATGCCGCGTCGGGTGACCTCGAAGATGATGAGGACCAGCGGGATCATCGCCAGGACCATGGCGATGGTGAGGACGGCCGTCGCGGCCCGGTCCTTGAACCTGCGCAGCCCCGCGCCGGGCCGGCGCCGGCTCAGCGGGGAGTGCCGGGTGGGCGGGGGAGGTGTGGTGGTCGTGGTGCTCATACGGCGGAGTCTCCCGTGGTCTGTCCCAGGCGCCAGACGATGACGCGGGCCAGGATGTTGACGATCATGGTGACCAGGAACAGGGCGACACCGATCGCCATCAGGGCGATGCGGCTCTCCGGCGAGGACTCGCCGAAGGTCGCGGCGATGTGCGAGGCCATGCTGCTGCCGGTGCCGAACAGGCTGGCGCCCCAGGACTGGGAACCGCCGATCAGCATCAGTACGGCGATGGTCTCGCCCAAGGCGCGTCCCAGCCCCAACATGGCGGCGGCCACGATCCCGGAGAAGCCGGAGGGCAGGACCACCTTGGTGATGACCTCCCACCGAGTGGACCCCAGCGCGTAGCCGGCCATCTGCTGGTCGAGCGGCTGTACGGCGATCACCTCGCGGATGATCGCCGTCATGATCGGCAGGATCATGATGGCCAGCACGATTCCGGCGGGCAGGTAGCCCACGCCGCGCACCGGGCCCTCGAAGAGGAAGAACCAGCCCAGGGCTCCCTCCAACGCGTCGAAGAAGGGCCGCAGCACGTTCGGCAGGAACCAGTGCAGTCCCCACAGGCCGAAGATGACGCTCGGCACCGCCGCGAGCAGTTCGACCGTGTAGGACAGCGGCTTGGCGATACGGCGCGGGGCCATGTGGGTCAGGTAGACGGAGACCATGATCGCCAGCGGCAGCGCGATGGCGATGGCGATGGTCGCGGTCACCAGGGTCCCGTAGATGAAGGGCCAGGCGCTGTAGGTGCCGGTGATCTCGGTGCGGGAGGTGCCGGGATCCCAGGTGTCGCCGAAGAGGAACCCGAAGAAGCCCTCCTTGGCGAAGACCGGCCAGGCCTCGGCGGTGGTCCGAACGACCATCAGCGCCAGGATGACCAGCACGATGGTGCCGCAGGCCGCGACGACCCACTTGAAGACCGGATCGGCAAGGCGTCCCCTGCCGGAACGCAGGGTCCCCCCGACCGAGTCCTGTGGGGCTTCGGGGTCCCTGGGGGCCTCACGGACCTCGGTGGACATGTGCTTCTCCTCTGTGGCTTTCGTGGGGAGTGGAGAGCGGGCCGCACCGCCGGGGCGGTGGGTACGGGGGCCGGGGAGGACCTCCCCGGCCCCGTCGAAGGTGCCGGATGGCGGCGGATGTGCGCGGCGGAGTCCTCTGAGGACACCGTCTAGGAGTCGGCGCCCTCGTCGGCGCCGGAGTCTCCGGCGGCGTTCTCGGAGTTGGTCTTCTCCAGCTCGGCCACGACCCGGTCGGTCAGCTCCTCGCCCAGCGGGGCGTAACCCAGCTCACCGGCCAGCTCACGGGCGCCCTCGTCGGTCAGGGCCCAGGTCCAGAAGTCGATGATCGCGTCGGCGCCGGCCTGCTCGTAACCGCAGGTGTAGGTGAAGATCCAGTTGGAGCCGGCGATCGGGTAGCCCTCACCGCCGATGTCGTCGATGGCGAACTGGAAGTTCTCCGGGATCTCGGCCTCCTCAGAGGCCGCGATGGTGGCCTCCAGGGTCGGCGCGACCGGGTTGCCGTCCTCGTTGACGATCTGGGCGACGGACAGGCCCGCCTCCTGGGCGAAGGACTGGTTGACGTAGCCCAGGCCGCCCGGGTTCTGGGTGATGCCCTGGGCGACACCGTCGTTCTGCTGGCCACCGACCAGGCCGTCGGCCCAGTCCAGTTCCTTGCCCTCGCCGTACTCACTGGCCCAGGAGTCGACCTCGGTGCTCAGGTAGTGCGAGAAGACGTAGGTGGTGCCCGAGCCGTCGGAACGGTGCACCGGGACGATCTCGTCGCCGGGCAGCTCCATGTCGGGGTTGAGCTCGGCGATGGCGGGGTCGTCGAAGGTGGTGATGTCACGGGAGTAGATGCCCGCGATGGTCTCGGCGTCCAGGACGAGGCCGTCCAGGTCGGGGTTGTTGAAGGCGATGACGACCGCGCCGAAGACGACGGGGAACTGTACGGCCTCACAGCCTCGGGCCTCGGACGCGGCCGCGAGGTCCTCGTCGCTCAGGGGTTCCTCGGAGGAGCCGAAGTCGACGGTCTGCTCAAGGAACTGCTCGACACCGGCACCGGAGCCGACGCTCTGGTAGTTGATGCTGACACCGGGCTGGACGTCGTTGGAGTAGGTGTAGATCCAGTCCTGGAAGAGGGGGTCGGGGAAGCTGGCGCCGGCACCGGTCAAAGAGGCGCTGAGATCGCCGCCGCCACCGTCGGAACCGTCACCGGTGTCGCCGCCTCCGCCGCCGCACGCCGTCGCGAGCAGGGGGATGGCCGCCAGGACGGCGAGCTTGGAACGCCCGTTGCGCATGTCGTAGTTCTCCTCGTTGAATCACCACTGTCGGGGCTGACGTAAAACGACACTAGGCGCACCGAAAGACGCGGTGACATCGAAATGAAGGCCTACTGGTATAACTCAGATGAATGTGAAGTTAATAAAGGTAACCGATTGATAACCATTGGATGGTGCGGGGTTCTCGACGCCCTGTCACGTGTTTTTTGCTCACCGTGTTGACCTGCGTGTATGACCTTGCTCACGGGAGGTGGGGGTGGTCCTCCGGCAACCGATGTGACAAGCCGGATTGTTCGGTGGTTCACTTTCCCGTTCGTCAGGACGTGGGATGACGGGAAAATGAAAAAAGATCCGGAACGGAGTTCTTCAAGGGGCGTGTAACACGTTCCTCCGTGGTGTTTCCCCCGGATTCAGGAACCGTTCGTGGTGTCCAGGCGGTAACCGATTCCACGGACCGTGTGGATGAATCTGGGTCGGGACTCGGAGTCACCCAGTTTGTGCCGCAGCCGGCGGATGTGCACCGCGATCGTGTTGTTCACCGGAGGGAGTGGTTTGCGCCAGACCTCGGTCCACAACTCCTCACGGCTGACCACCCTGCCGTTGTTCCTGAGCAGGAAGTCCATGATCCCGAACTCACGCAGGGCCAGGTCGACGGGACCGCCGTCCACGAACAGGCGGTGTCCACGGGCGTCGAGCTCCAGCGGACCCGACTTCAGCGCGGCCGGTCTCAGGGAGACCGGGGTGGTGTTCGCGTCCGAGCCGCCGTCGGCTCCGGGCAGGGATCCGCGCAGCAGCGCCGCCAGCTCGGGGATCCGGTAGGGGCGGCTGACGCAGGCGGTGGCTCCGGCCGCCAGCGCACGCATCGCCCGCTGGGAGTCGCCGGGGCCCACCCCGATGAGGACGGGGATCTCCGTCACCCGCCGGGTCACCCTCACCAGGGTCTCCAGATCCACCTCCGGCGGGTTCGCGCTGGTCACCAGCGTGTCCGGCCGCATCATTCCCACCCGCAGCAGTGCCTCCGCTCCGTCCACGCAGACCGTGATGTCCACGTCGTGGCCGCTCAGCGACAACACCAGCTGGTGTGACTGCTCCGACTCGGGCTCCACCAGCAGCACCCGCAGCGGCCCGTCGGGGCGTCCTGCGGACTCCACCGCCTCGTCCGCGAGGGGAGAGGGGCCGATGGCGGCGGACGGAGTGAGCGCGGGCATGGGATGTCCACTTCGTCGAAGGAACGGGAAGGGTCGCCGGAACGCATTCGACCGCGGGAGACCCCCGCTCATCACACCGGCGACGTTTCCGGCCGGTTCATCGGGCGTTTCCTTCAGGGGCCTCCGGAGGGGATGAACCCTCGTCACCCGAACGAGCCCCTGGCGGCTGGGCGGAACTCCACCGAACGGCCTCAGCCGAAGCGACCGCTGATGTAGTCCTCGGTCCGCTTGTCGGAGGGATTGCTGAAGATCTTGGTGGTCTCGTCGAACTCGACCAGGCTGCCGTAGCGATCACCCGAGTCGTCCACACCGGCGGTGAAGAACGCCGTGCGGTCGGAGACGCGCGCCGCCTGCTGCATGTTGTGGGTGACGATGACGATGGTGTACTCGCCGGCGAGCTCGTACATCAGGTCCTCGATCTTGAGGGTGGCGATGGGGTCGAGCGCCGAGCACGGCTCGTCCATCAGGATCACCTCGGGGTTGACCGCGATGGTGCGCGCGATGCACAGCCTCTGCTGCTGGCCACCGGAGAGGGCGAAGGCGCTCTCCTTCAGCTTGTCCTTGACCTCGTCCCACAGGGCGGCCTTGGTCAGGCTCTCCTCGACCAGGTCGTCCATGTCGCCGCGCATGCCGTTGACCCTCGGCCCGTAGGCCACGTTGTCGTAGATCGACTTGGGAAAGGGGTTGGGCTTCTGGAAGACCATGCCGATCCGGCGGCGTACCTCGATGGGGTCCACCTCGGGGGCGTACAGGTCCTCCCCGTGGTAGGTGACCCTGCCCTCGACACGGGCACCGGGGATGAGGTCGTTCATCCGGTTGAGGGTGCGCAGGACGGTGCTCTTGCCACAACCCGATGGACCGATCATCGCGGTGATCTGGCGCGGTCCCACCTTCAACTCCACGTCGCGTACGGCCTTGTTGGTCCCGTAGTAGATGGACAGGCCGGAGATGTCGAAGACGGGGGCGCCCAGGTCGGGGACCTCGCGGTTGTACCGGACGGTGTCGGGCGCGACGCCGCGACCGGTCTCGGTGCCGTGAGGGGAGGCGGTGCTGCTGACAGACATGAGGCCACTTCCGGGTCGGACTGTGCGTGCGCGAAGAGGTGCGGCCGAAGCCGCGTAGCGCTGTCATGCCCATGTAAATATGTCTGTGTGAAGCCCTGGTGAATGAACCTCGTGGTCGAGGTGAACGTACGTGGTGAACTCGATGAGCGATGTCCCCGGGACGTTCCGTACACGTCATTTTCCCAGGTGTGTGCCCGGGCGTGCCGCACCGGGAACGCGTCGCGCCCCGGACGCGTTCCGCCGTGGCGGAGCGTCCGGGGCGCGAGGCCGGGTCTGTGCGCGGGTGCCTACTCCTGGGCGTTCCCGCTCTGTTCGGCCACCTTCTGGCGGACCTCGTCCATGTCCAGCTCCCGAGCCTGCGAGATCAGGCTCTCCAGTGCCTCGGAGGGCAAGGCGCCGGGCTCGTTGTAGATGACGGTGCGGTCACGCACGATCATCAGGGTCGGGATGGACTGGATCTTGAACTCGAAGGCGAGCTCGCGCTGCTCCTCGGTGTCCACCTTGGCGTGCACGATGTCGGTGTGCTTCTCCGCGGAGGCCTCGAACACCGGGGCGAACTGTCGGCAGGGACCGCACCAGTCCGCCCAGAAGTCGATGAGGACGAAGTCGTTGTCCTTCAACGTCTCCGCGAAGTTGTCCTTTGTGAGCTCGACCGTGGGCACGTGGTCTCCTGTATCTGCTCGTGTGGGTTGGTGTCGACCGTCGGCCAACCGCCATCTCTGAGTGTTACAGCGGTCGTGCCCACTCGTTTGTTCCGCATGCGTCCCCGGCGCCACGGATCGCACGGAAGGGTCGGTCCGCCCTTCGCCTTGACAGGCTTTGCATACCTGTTCGGAAGGGAAAGCGGGAGTAGGGTCGAAGCAGGTCGATCGCGGTGCTCGGGGCTCCGGCATGGCGGTGTTCGCGGCCGGCCGGGGACGTGTACGGGGAGATTTCCGAGGACCTGGGGGGTGGACGAATGCCCTCGAAGGGGAGAGGGGAGGACATGCGCGCGACCGACGGACCGGTCGATTATCGGTTCACCCTCGCCAACGAGCGCACCTTCCTCGCCTGGGTCCGCACCGCGCTGGCTCTTCTCGCCGGGGCGGTCGCGGTCCTGCATCTGCTTCCGCTCGACTGGGACGAGGGCCCCCGTACGTTCGTCGGCCTCATGCTGGCACTGTTGGCCGGGGTCATCACCGTCTACGCCCCGCTGCGCTGGTACCAGGTACAGAAGATCATGAGTCAGGGCGGTCCACTGAAGCTGAGCATGCTGCCGTTGATCACGACGTTGGCCGTCGGGTCGGTGTGCGTTCTGGTCCTGCTGGGCAACCTGCTCTGAGACCGTGCGGGACCCGTGCGCGAACCGATCGGCGCCGGACACGGGCACAGCGATGAGAATCCCGTCTCAGGACGGCTGGACTCGGAGGCGTGATGACCACTCCCGTCGAGCGGAACGACCCCGGCATGCAGCCCGAACGCACCCTGCTCTCCTGGCAGCGCACCCTCATCCTGTTGGTCATCGTGGGGTTGTTGTTCTTCCGCGGCGAGATGGTGCCCGGTGAAGGCGGTCACTTCGAGGCGCCGCTCGTGGTGCGCACGGTGACGATGATCGCCGTGCTGGTGCTGACGGCGGTGCTGGGGACGCATGTGTGGCTGAGGTGGCGTGACAACGGACACGGTGTGAGAGCCCCCGACACCGGGAGGCCGCCGTCGTACGTGGCGCGTCCGTGGGCGATGCTGGCTCTGTGCGGTGGTGTCCTCGCCATGAGCGGTGTCCTGGTGGTGGCGGTCCTTCTGGACCTGTGAGCCTGGGGCCGACGGTCCGGAAAGGCCCTTCGCCACGGTGCGTCCCGTCTCCGCCCACGCGGGGACGGATGTACGTCCTCCGTGGGCCGCGGCCGGGCCTCGGCGGGCGGGCCCGGTGGATCCGTGGCGGTGTCCTTCCACCTCGATGGGAAGGACCGCGTCCTTCCCCGTCACTCCTCGTTCACCTCTTCGTCGATCGTGGTGGCCGGCCGGGCGGAGTGGGCGCCCTGGCAGGCCGTGGTCCACCTCAGGCGGGCTCGGGGACCGATCCCGGGGCGTGACGGTGCTCGACGAGCGACCGGATGATGTCGTTGAGGTCGCGCTCGGGCCGGTATCCGATCAACTGCGCGGCCAGCGACGTGTCGGGGTAGCGGCGCTGCATGTCCTCATAGCCCTCGCCGTAGGCCTCCTCGTAGTCGATGAAGGTGATGGGACTCCGGGAGCCGGTCAACTCCACGACCCGGTCGGCGAGCCCCTTGATGGAGACCTCCTCATGGCCTCCGAGGTTGACGGCCTGGTTGTAGGCCTCGGAGGTCTCCAGCAGCGGCAGGAGAGCGGGCACCACGTCGAAGACCGAGCCGAAGCAGCGGCGCTGCGTGCCCGTGCCGTACACCGTGATGGGTTCGTCCGCCATCGCCTGGTCGACGAAGCGGGGCACGACCATTCCGTAACGACCCGTCTGCCGAGGGCCGACGATGTTGAAGAACCGGGTGATCACGCACGGCACCCCGGATTCGACGCCGTGTACGTAGGCCACCAGTTCGTCCAGCCCCTTGGCCGCGGCGTAGGACCAGCGACTCGTGGTGGCCGGACCGTAGATGCGGTCGTCACTCTCCTTGAGGCCGTTGGCGTCGTTCTTGCCGTAGACCTCGCTGGTGGAGGCGATCATGTAGGGCACCCGGTGGGCCACGGCGGCCTCGACCACGTTCTCCGTTCCGTGGAGGTTGACACGCAGGGAGCGCAGCGGGTTGTCGACGATGTTGTACACACCGACGGCCGCCGCGAGGTGGAAGACGACGTCGGATCCCTTGATCAGGGAGTCGACCAGTCCACGGTCGAGAACGTCTCCTTCCACGAAGCGGAAACCGGGCGCGCCCTGTGCGTGCACCAGGTTCTCCAGGGAACCGGTCGACAGATCGTCCAGAACCGTGACCTGGTAGCCCAGGGCGACCAGGTGGTCGCACAGGTGCGAGCCGATGAAACCGGCTCCGCCGGTGACTACAGCCTTCATGG
>CALGOD010000044.1 GCA_937957845.1 uncultured Nocardiopsis sp. | reverse complement strand
GGAACGATCCCGCGCACATCGAAGAAGCTCAGACATCCCTCGTACTGGGAATCCGTCTGCGAGGATTCGCCGATGATCTCCGGGTTGAGCAGGACCACCGGAGCGGCGTCGGAATCGGGAGGAAGAACGATGGCCGCCGCCCGAGCGATGTCCTCGTTCAACGAGATCGGCGCCGACATCTCTCGCCAGACCGTGCTCCTGCCTTCCAGGGCCGAGGACATCATGGTCAGGCAGCGTCATTACTACAACCGCTATCTGGCCAAACGGCTCGCCAATCCTCTGAAGGACGCCAAACAGCTCGTGTTGTTCCGTAACATCCCGGTGTCGGACTCCCGGACTATGTCCGAGGCCCTGCACGGAGTACGGGAGTCGTTCAGCAAGCACAACCTCACCCGCGTGTACGCGGCTCTCACCCCCGGAAGGGAATGATCCCGGTGCCCTTGGTCGAGATCGAACGCAAACGCGCGCTGGAGAAGCGAGAGCCGCTGGAGCGGAGCCTGGAGGAGTGGGGATTCGTCCCCACAGGGCCGGTGGTGGAGGTCGACACTTACTACAGCCGTCCCGACGTCGACTTCCTGGAGACGGTCGAGTGTCTGCGGGTTCGGGAACGGGACGGGGGGTGCGAGGTCACCTACAAACCCGCCTCCGACGCCACCACCCACGGCACCGACGGTGTCATCGCCAAGCAGGAGACCAACGTGGCGTTGGCCGACAGCGGTCAGGTCGCGCACGCCCACCGGCTGTTGGAGGCGTTGGGCATGGTCCTGCTGGCGCGCGTGGAGAAGTCGCGTACCTGTTACCGCGCTTCGGAGTGGCCGGAGCTGTCGGTGGTGGTGGACACGGTTGCGGGCCTGGGCTCGTTCGTCGAGACCGAGATCATTTCCGCAGGCACTCGTGAGGACGTTGTTCGTCGACTGGAGGAAACCGAGCGGCTCCTACGGTTGGACTCTCACCCGGTGGTGACCCTCCCGTATCGGGACCTGATGCTGAGCAGCCGGTGACGGTGTGGTGTCCGTACCTGTTCCTGGGTCATGGTGCTGTCGGACTTGCGCGGATGCACCCGAACTGAACAATCCGGTGGTGGCCGCAGGTGAGGTGGCCTTCGACGCTCAGGAGTTTCTGCTGTCGCGGCGGTGGGTGGACACGTGCTGAGAAAAGGGCCACCTCCCATGGAGAGAACGGGGACTGGAGCCGGACCCCGAAGCTTCTCCCAGCCACTCCGAGCACTCCCGACCACACCGAGCACGGCGAGAGGGCCGAAGGCCCTCGCGTCGGGGGCGCCCGAGCAGCGGGGGGGAGGCACCGGCCCGGTGCCTCCCCCCCCCGCGTCGTCCCGTCAGTTCTTCGCCCGTGGGGCCGC
>CALGOD010000043.1 GCA_937957845.1 uncultured Nocardiopsis sp. | reverse complement strand
TGCGGTAGTGACTCATGCGGGCACGCTGCTGGGACCGGCGTCTGAACAGCGACCACGCCAGTACGTACTCGACCGGATGCGAGACCCTTGCCGCCACCGGTTGAACAAACCGCGGCTCTTGTTGACGCTCACGGGGATCGGACACACTCTCCAGGTGTGTTCTGATCCCCCTTTGGAGCGCTCTGGCGGAGCCGGCACGAAACACGACCAAGAAAAAACCCGGTGCGGTGAGCGGCTCACACACGTACCATCGGGCCGCGCGCCCGCATAACCGCGCAGAACCTCACCGCCCCGGAACTCACGATCAAGACAGCGACCCCATGGACCCACACGACACCGCGATCACCGACAACCGCGCCAACTGGGACCAGCGCGCCGACGTCCACGCGCGGTCGCGGATGTACGACGTCGACGGACTGCTCGCGGACCGCTCCCGTATCTCCTCCGTCGTGCGCAACGACCTCGAGGTCCTGGCGCCCCACCTTCCCGACGGCACGGTCCAGGGCAGGTCTTTGCTGCACCTGCAGTGTCACATCGGGACCGACACCCTGTGCTGGGCCCGGCTGGGCGCCGTGGACGCCCACGGCCTGGACCTGTCCCCCAACTCCCTGGCCCACGCCCGCCGCATCGCCGACGCCGAAGGGGCCTCCATCACCTGGGTGGAGGGAGACGCGCGTATCGCCTCCCAGGCCGTCGACCGGCGCTTCGAGGTCGTCGTCACCAGCGCCGGCACCATCGTCTGGCTCCCCGAACTGCGCTCCTGGGCCCGGTCCGTCCACGACCTGCTCCAGCCGGGAGGGGTGTTCATGATCCGCGACGACCACCCCTTGCTGGGTGCCATGGACTACCGGCCATGGCGGATCCGTGACGACTACCTCGGCGGAGGGGGTGGCAACACCCACGACGAGGCTCTCACCTACACCGACGGTGACCACGCTTCCATCACCCACACCACCAACCACCAGTGGCGACACGACCTGGCGGAGGTGACCGGCGCACTGTTGGAGGCCGGACTGGTGATCCAGGCACTGGGCGAGCACCCGTTCATGGACTGGCAACCCTTCCCCGAGCTCGTGCCCTGCCCGCAGGGATGGCGACTGCCCGAAGGCGCCCCTCGGATTCCGCTGAACTTCTCCGTGGTCGCACGCCGCCCCGCCTGAACCCCGCCCCTGCGAGGCCGCCGGGCCCACCGACCGCACCCACCGGGCTCGCCACGGCCGCGCACCGGGCCGCCACCGAGCGGTCCGATGCCCACGGACGTCCCTCACACCGGAGCGCCCTCACCCCTGGACGACGTCGAAGACCTGTTTCTGCACACCGTTGGAGTACGCCTCGTGCTCGACCAGTTTCAGCTTCCGGGCGTCCTTGTCGGTGTCGCTGAAGAGCCTCTTGCCCGCTCCGAGCAGCACCGGGAACACCAACAGGTGGTAGCGGTCGACCAGCCTGGCGTCGGCCAGGGCCTTGCCCAGGGTGGCGCTGCCGTGGACGGAGATCGGACCCTCCCCCTCTTGTTTGAGGTCGGCGACGTCGTCGACCGACCTCAGGATCGTGGCGGGCCAGCGCGCATCGTCCTGGGTCAGCGTGGTGGAGACCACGTACCGGGGCATGGCGTTGTACCCGGCGAACTCCTCCACCATCGTCGGCCAGACCGGCGCGAACGCCTCATAGCTGCGGCGTCCCAGCAGCAACGCCGTGGCCTCCTCCTGCTCCCGGGCCTTGATCTGGTAGGCGGCCGGGTCCATCTCGACGCTGTTCATGGTCCAGCCGGTGTTGCGGTATCCGGGTTCGCCCCCGGGGGCCTCCATGACGCCGTCGACGGACACGAACGCGGTGACGATCAGCGGGCGCATCTTGTCTCTCCTCGGTTGTTCCTGTGGTCCTTTCACCACTACGTCGGACAGGCCCGCCCCGAGTCGACAACCGGCTCGCACCTTTTTCGCAAAGATCGGCGACGGCACACCCGACCCTTCCGAACCGCTGATCGAACCCCACCTCTTCGAGGTCTTCGAGCCCGCCGATCAGGGCACTT
>CALGOD010000042.1 GCA_937957845.1 uncultured Nocardiopsis sp. | reverse complement strand
CCAGGGGCAAGATCACCGCAGGTCGGACCTCTCACACCACACCGGCGACGGTTCCGGCCGCCCCGATCTCAGGCGGAGGAGGCCTTCACGCGTTCCACCAGGGCGGGCAGGCTGTACCCGATGGGGTCGTGGACGACCGCGCCGGCGAAGTCGTCGTAGGGCGTGGGCTCGGCGTTGACGATGACCAGTGCGGCCCTGGCCATCATGGCCACGTCGCACAGGCCCGCCACCGGGTGCACGGTCAGCGAGGTCCCCACGGCGAGGAACACGTCGCACTCCCTGGCGGCCCGCGCGGCCTCATCGAGGACCTCGGGGTCGAGCCGCTGCCCGAAGGAGATGGTGTCCGACTTCTGGATGCCCCCGCACTCCAGGCACCGGGGGTCGGACTCCTCGTCCAGCCGGGTGAAGACCTCCTCGCTGGGGGTGCGCAGACCGCAGGCCATGCACACCACACGCAGCATGGTGCCGTGGACCTCGATGACCCGTTCGTCGGGGACCCCGCCCAACTGGTGCAGGCCGTCGATGTTCTGGGTGATGAGCGCCCGCAGACGCCCCGTGGCCTCCAGGTCGGCCAGAGCGCGGTGTGCGGCGTTGGGACGTGCGCGCAGTACCGGGTGGGTGCGGCGCTGGGACCACACCTGACGACGCACGTTCACGTCACCCATGTAGATGTCGATGTCCGACAGGGCCTGGGCGTCCGGGTCGGTCGTCCACACCCCGCTCGGACCACGGAAGTCGGGAATCCCGGAGTCGGTGGACACGCCCGCTCCGGTGAGCACCGTGATGCGCTCGGCGGAGATCAGCAGGTCAGCGGCCCTTTGGAACCCCTCGGGGTCGGTGAAGGGCTCTGGATCGGTGGTCACGGAGGCCATACCCCATTCTTACAGGGCCCGCGGAGCCACCTCGCGGCACGAAGGACAGGAGGCGTTTTATCCGCTTTGGCAGACGACGGGCGCTTTCACACTTGCGGACACCGTAACCTCTGAGCCCGTGGGGTGCGGAGGCCGGATCACCAGGCCGATGCACACGAGGTGGGCAAAGGGTGCCAAAATCAACGCAATCATGAAGCAGCCGTCCTACATTCTCGTAGTCAACGGGACCAAGGTCCAGCGACCGGTGTTCGTGCTGGGCGCCCCTCACTCGGGGGTCCCCGAGATCGCGCACGCCCTGTCCCGTGTGCCCGGGTTCCACCTTGGCGCGGGTTCCTCCGGCGTGCTCAACGCGGTCTACGCCGTGGCCAGAC
>CALGOD010000041.1 GCA_937957845.1 uncultured Nocardiopsis sp. | reverse complement strand
GGGTGTGGGGGTTCTCGTGCAGGGACAGCACATGCGGAAGGGTGAGCGCGTAGGTCGGTCCCACGATGGCCCAGGCGTGCGCGGACCGGGCGTCGCCGGGCCAGCGGTAGACCAGCGCGGCCCGACCGTCGGGGTAGGCACGGGCCCAGAGGGTCTCGGGGTGGTCGTTCAGGCCTCTGTCGGACAGGGCGGACCGGTAGTCGGCGGTGAGCGCGGGGATGAGGCGGTCACGCCAGGAGCGCAGAACGGGCTGCTCCGACTCCTTGAGGGAGGAGGCGGCCGGTCCCGGGCCGACACGGCCGAGGAGGGTGGGCTCGGCCCAGGCGAAGTGGATCTGGTGGTACGTGCTGTCCGGCAAGTCGCCCCTCCCACGGGTTCGCGGACCGAGGCGGCGCGGCTCCCGCCGCCGCCACTAGGCAAAGTATCCGGCCAAGGGATGATAAAAACAGCGGATAGCCATGTATTGGGCACTATGCGTGCTTTATCCCGTGCGTACTGACCAGTACCGGCCACTCCGGCGTGTTCCTGCCAGGGGGTCGACTCGTCGGCCGCGGTGGGGCGGTGAGCCCCGCCCCACGCGGCCAGGCCCTTCGGCCGGTCAGCCCGTGGGCCGGCCCGCCTCGGCCAGACGCCTCCACTGGTCCTCATCGAGTTCCAGGTCGGTGGCCTCGATCGCCTCGTCGAGCTGTTCCATGGAGCTCACTCCCACCAGCGGCACCACGGCGGGGTCACAGCCCATGAGCCAGGCGAGCACGACCTGGTTGCGGGTGGCACCGGTCTCCCGGACGACCTCGTCCAGGACCGCCAGACGTGCGGGCGTGCCCGGATGGTCGTAGGCCGGGTCCAGTGCCTTGTCCGGACGGGTGTAGGCGCCCCACAACAAGGGCGTGTAGGTGACCAGCGCGTAGGGGCGGCGCTCGGCCGCCTCGGAGCGGACGAAGTCGAGCAGTTCGGGGGTGACGTGCATGTGACCCGCGGCCTGCAAGGGCACATCGAGCCGGGGCCGCAGGTAGCTGTGGCGGTATTGCAGCACCCGGGGCCGCGGCCATCCGTGGGCCTCGGTGAGGGCACGGGCCCGCTCCAGCCTCCACGTACGGTGGTTGCTCAGACCGACCTGCTCCACAACGCCCTGGGCGACGAGTTCGGCGAAGGCCCCCAATGTCTCGGCCAGCGGGACCGTAGCGTCCTCCTGATGGGCGTAGAGCACGTCCAGACGCTCCACGCCCAGGCGACGGCGGCTGCGCTCGGCGGCCATGGCCACGGTCTCGGCCGACAGGCCCTCCTTGATCCGCGCCCCCGATGCCGAGACGAGGGGCTGGACACCGAGCTTGGTGGCGACCACGACCTCGTCGGTGATCCCGCGCTCACGGCGCCAGCGGCCCAGGAAGGTCTCGCTCTCGTGGCCCTCGAAGCCCTCCACCCAGAACTGGTAGCAGTCGGCGGTGTCCACGAAGGTGCCGCCGGCCTCGACGAAACGGTCGAGGAGGGCCGCGGAGGTGGCGTCGTCCGTCTCGCTGCCGAACTTCATCGCTCCCAGGCACAGGGCGCTGACCCGGCGTTCGCCGATGGCGGTGTAGCGCATCAGGAGGTCTCCTCCAAGGGTCGGGGGGAGCGCTCGACGAGCACACCCAGGTAGTAGTCGATCTTGTGCTGGATCACCGCCTGGCACCGGCGCATCTCCTCGATACGCCGGTTCAGCCGCTCCTGGTGTTCTTGGAGCATGTCCAGTCGCTCCGCGACGGTGTGCTCCCCCTCACGCACCGACTCGGCGAACTCGCGTAACCGGGCGATGGGCATGTCGGTGTCGCGCAGGCACCGGATCATGTCGAGCATCTCCACGTCGTCGACCCGGTAGCGGCGGTGCCCGCTGGGCGCGCGCTCCACCCGTCTCAGCAGGCCGACCTTCTCGTAGTAACGCAGGGTGTCCAGGGAGAGATCGAAGCGCTCGGCGACCTCTCCGGGGGTGTAGTGATCCTTCATGGAGGAAAGCATGCGACCTGGAGCGCGCTCCAGGTCAAGCCGGAGGAAGGGAAACCCCCGCGGCGGACCCCACCGCGCTCCCGATACCGCCGAGCAGCCTCGACATTTCTTTAAAAATGTCCGATTTCATGCATTTTAGTATGAATTTCAGCAAGCCGACAACGGCACGGAGTTCCTTTTCGTACGGCGACCCCCGAAAAGCATCTCGCTCCGCCCCGCATCGCATGGACCCACCCCCGCTCGCCGGACTCTTTCACCGCACAGCGGAGAGGATCCACCCCCGATCGTCCATTCATAGGACTATGGGGTGATCACATCCCCGCACTTCCGGAAGTTCGCATCGGCCACCGAACACCCTGGGATGACACATTCCGGGAAGTCGATGTGTCACGGTTGCATCACCAAACTTCCTCCTTTGTTCAGCTTCAGGCCCGAATCTGTCTCAGATGCGCAACACCCAAGGTCGGGCTATTGCCTTCCACCTGGAATCGCACCAAGAATCCTTGCTATTCCGATCTTGGACAAATCCCCCGAAGGGTAGAGGAACCCCCTTGCGAAAAAACAGGAGAATCGTCAAGGCCACGGCTGTGGCCG
>CALGOD010000040.1 GCA_937957845.1 uncultured Nocardiopsis sp. | reverse complement strand
CGTACTGGTTCTCTCCGAGTCGGATGCCCATGAGGGTGAACTCCATCGTGTGAGGCGTGCAGGTCACGGCGCGGACGTGCGCCGTGCGCACAGGGAGGACCGTCATGGTCATGCGCGAGGACCTGTCACGCGCTCGAAGGCCCGGGTCTCACGTCCTGCCGGAGGTGTGCGTGTCCGTCACCGCCTTTCGGTCTCCTTCGGGGTCCGTACCGGGGGAGTCGGCGCCGGACGTGCCGGCGGAAGGCCCCCGCCGGCGGAGCCCTCCTCCGGCTCAGGAACCCCGGTAGGTCGAGTAGGCGAACGGGCTCAACAGCAACGGGACGTGGTAATGCGCGTTCTCGTCGGTGAGGTGGAACACGACGGTGACCTCGGGATAGAACCCGTTCCGGCCCGAGGTCTCGAAATAGGCGGCGGTGTCGAAGACGACCCGGTAGAAACCGGCGGCGAGCCGGTCGGGGCCGAGACCGGGCACGCGCCCGTCCTCGTCGGTGCGCCCCTCCGCGACGGGTTTCCACCTGGTGCGGGCGTCGTCGGCGGCGGCCTCCAGCCGCACGGGCACACCACGGGCCGGGGTGCCCAGGGCGGCGTCGAGGACGTGGGTGGTCACGTGGCTCATGCGTTCTCCTCCAGGAGTTTGACCAGGCGCAGTCCCGCGATCTTACGTAGTTCGTCACCGACCACACGCAGTTCGGTGTCGGAGTCGTGGAAAAGGCGGTCCACCAGGTCGGTCAGGAGTTCACGGCTGGAGCGACCGCTGGCGCAGACCAGATAGATCTGCCCGAACTCGGCCTCGTACTCCCGCTGGGCGTGGGCGAAGATCCGCTGTACGCGTACCGAGGCGTCGTCGGTGTCGGCGGCGAAGGCGGACTGTTCTCCGCGCGACCAGGCGGACTCGGTGTCCCCGCCCCCGACCCTCTCCCCGATGCGGGGGTGGCGGGCCAGGGCCCTGGCGACCTCGTCCCCGGTGATCGAACGCGCGTGTCGGTCGGCCGCCTCCAACAAAGCGGTCCGGTCGACGAAGGGCGCCTCCGAGGCCAGCGCCCGGACCCAACGCTCCACGTCCAGACACTGTGAGAGCCGGACGCACAGCTCCTTCTCCGACAGGGCGTTCAGGCGGTCGAGGCCCGGATCGGGCCCGGATTCCCGCCCCGCCGGGGCGCTCTCGGGCATGTGTTCTCCCGTGGCTCGCAGGTCGGACGTGGAGACCCCGAGCCGACCCGGACCGAGCTTTCTTCACACGAAGAAAAAGTTTCGTATCGCGGGTGGAAGGGTCTTTGGTGGATAGAAGTGTGGACCTTTCAGTGCTTCTAGCGCAATCGTGTGGAAACAACGGAATACGGGGCTTATCCCCAACGTCTTCCGTATCTCCACACCAAGAGGGCCTAGGCCGGCGAAGCCCCCTCGCAGCGGAGTCGGGAGCCTAGGTGTGATGTCCCGGCACGACGGTGACGGGGGCCGCACACCGCTCGGTGGAAGCGGTCCCGCTGTCCGAGCGAAGGCGATCGGATCCCTGAGCCGTGGCTCCCAAGGAGTGAGGGGGACACGGGGAAGGATCCCCTGGAGACCCACCGTGCACAGACGAACCTTCCGTTACAGGGTTGTGGCCGGAGTGTGTCTCGGGGTGCCTTCCCTTGTCGGCGAGGCTGGGCAAGCGTGGTGGAACGTGGACGACGGGCCCGCCGTGAAGAGATCGGGAGAACGCAACGGGTCCGGCGTCGGCATCTTCGGAAGTTGGAAAGCATGTTCCCCCACGCGCGTTTCCTCTCAGCGGCTCTTCTCTCGGCCGCCGCGTTGGCCTCCTCGTCCTGTGCGTCCCAAGGCGGGTCCGAGGAGGAGTTTCACCGGCTCCTGACGGAGAACGG
>CALGOD010000039.1 GCA_937957845.1 uncultured Nocardiopsis sp. | reverse complement strand
CGTGCTCCTCGCCGAGGTGGTCAGGGAGCCGGGGCGGCTTCTCGCCGAGTACGAGCTGTTCCTCCTCGCCGCCCGACGCCCGCACCTGCGCGAGGCAACCGACGGGTGGCTCGCCGCCGTCCGGGCGTTCGCCCACTGCTACACCGACGACCCCGTCCGGGCCCGTGTCGTCGCCGGCGCGATCGACGGTCTGCTCCTGCACAGCCTGCTGACCGAGCAGAAACCGAGCGCGGACGAGTTCGAGGAGTTCCTCAAGGACCTGCTGCCCGACCCCCGGTAGCGGCCTCTCCTCCCCCGTACAGCTCCCCTGGTCGGGTGCCGCTGCGTGTTCGAGTAGTGGTGGACGGCTTTCCTGGTTCCCCGCTCCCCCGGACGACTACGTTCCGTAAACGAGAACGTGACGATCCGCCGGACGGACCGCCGTTCCGGCCGCGCGTCCACGGCACCGCACCGGGGATCGCCACCCGTGCCGGGGAGAGTCCCCGCACGGTTTCCACGACGGTTCAGGGGAACGCCTGTGCTGAGCGAAGAAGCGTTTCGAGACCTGATGGCCGGCGTCTGCGCCCCTGTCACGGTCGTGACGGCGATGGACGACGGGACCCCCCACGGTACGACCGTCAGTTCCTTCAGTTCGCTGTCGCTGCGGCCGCCGATGGTCACCGTGGCGCTGGACCGCGACTCGCGGCTGCTCGTGCGGATTCTGCGGACGCGCCGGTTCGGGGTCAACATCCTGGGTGCCGGGGGCGAGGAGACGGCCCGGCTGTTCGCGGGCAGGCGGCAGGACCGTTTCCGCCGTGCGGCGTGGCGCGTCGAGCACGGGCTGCCCCGCCTGGGCGGCGTGGCGGGGTGGGCCGTGTGCGAGCTCCACCGTGCTGTTCCGGGCGGTGACCACGTCCTGCTCATGGGGCTGGTGGCGCACGCCGACAGCACCGGTGCCGCCTCGCTGGTCTACGGCAACCGGGAGTTCGGCACCCATTCCGGATACGCCCGTATGCCACGCGTTCTCACCGACCACCTTCTGGCCTTCACACGCCACTGAGGCGTTCACCATCGATTGGGGCACTCATGGACACCGCGACCCCTCTTTCCTCCGACACGGCAGTGGAACGCGCCCGGGCTCTGATCCCGCTCCTGCAGGCCAACGCGGCCCGGGCCGAGCAGGACCGCCGGCTCACCGACGAGGTCGTCGAGGCGCTCACCCGGGAAGGCATGTTCAAGCTCCTCCTCCCCCGGCGGTACGGCGGCTACGAGACTCCTCTGCGGACCTTCCTCGACGTGACCTCGACGCTCTCCGAGGGCGACGGCGCCAGCGGGTGGCTCGTGGCCGTGTGCAACTCCTGTGCGTGGATGGCGTGCCTGTTTCCGAAACAGGCACGCGACGAGGTGTTCGGTTCCGGCGGCGCTCCGATCGTCTCGGGTGTCGTCGCCCCGACCTCCACGACGCGGCGTGTCGACGGCGGTTTCACGGTGACGGGCCGCTGGAACTACAACTCCGGTTCCTGGCACGCCGACTGGGCGGTGCTGGGCGTCCCCCTCACCGACGCCGACGGCGAGGTGGTCGACCAGGGACTGGCTCTGGTGCCCGCCCGCGACTACACCGTCGAGGAGACGTGGTTCACCACGGGGCTGCGCGCGACCGGCAGCAACACCCTCGTGGTGGAGGACGTCTTCGTGCCGGACCACCGCGTCGTGTCGCTCCCGCCCCTGTTCGCCGGCACCCACCCGGTCGAGGAGGGGCAGACCCCCGTCTACCGGTCGGCTTTCGCCCCCTTCGTCTCAACCGTGATCGTGGGACCGCTGCTCGGTCTCGGCAGAGCCGCCCTGGAGACGGTGACCCGCAGGGCCCCGGACAAGGCCATCGCCTTCACCTTCTTCGAAAAACAGACCGACTCGGTGGCCTACCAGGTCGCCGTCGCCGAGGCGGCCCTGCGGATCGACACCGCCCACCTGCACGCCTACCGTGCCGCCGATGCCGTGGACCGGGCCGCCGCGCAGGGGGTCCACCCCGACGCCCTCACCCGTGCGCGGATCCGCGCGGTCCTCGGCCACGTCGTCGAGAACGTCACGGCGGCGGTCGACGGCCTCATGCACGTCCACGGTTCGGGGGGCTTCGCCGAGGCCGACCCGCTCCAGCGCGTGTGGCGCGACGCCCACATGGCCGCCCGGCACGCCGTGGTCCAGCCCTCCATCGGCAAGGAGATCTACGGCAAGGCGCTGCTCGGCGTGGACGAGAAGATCTCGCCGATGGCCTGACCGGCCCCCGTTTCCCCTTTCCCTTTTTCCCTTCTTCTCCACGGATCGAGGTAGTCATGTCCACCAGCAGGTTCACCACCGACGACGCGGCGTGGGTCCGGTTCGGCGACGCCGGGGTCTACATCGGCAACGTGCTGCACGAGAAGAACTCCACGTCGATGGGGGCGGGATTCGCCTGCTTCCTGCCCGGGGCCGCCATGACGTGGACCCCAGCTACGACGAGGTCATCGTGGTGCGGTCGGGGG
>CALGOD010000038.1 GCA_937957845.1 uncultured Nocardiopsis sp. | reverse complement strand
GGGCGGTGGTGGGTACGGACGGAGGTCGGGAAGGTCCGAACCGTCTTTGGACGGTCGCTCCCTCCTCGTTCGGTCCGCGTTCGCCGGACCCGTGATGCGCGTTCCCGATTCATGCCCTTATGTGAGCTTTAGCGTTAACATCGGGTTATGGCATTATGCGATGTTATACAAGAACTACTTTACTGATAAAGGCATTTATCCTCCTTTTGAGATCACCGGAAGATCACATCTTCGGATTGCCTTGGAGAAATCCCGGACCGGATCTCATATTCGTGCTGTGTCGTGCGTAGAATCCCCGGATCACCGCCCGTGAGCACAAGGCACGGGCAGTACGCACCACAACCCGAGGTGGCACCGCTTCGACCCCGCCAAGCGTGCCGTCGGGCCGGCTCAGGCTCCTTCCGGACGGCGGTACGTCCACGGCCGCGGGTGGGACCGGCGCCCCTACGGCGAACCGCTCCACGCGTTTTCCGGTGGATGGGGCCGAAAAGGTCGTGCCCTTCTCAAGGAGGACGGATTTGTCTGGGCTTAACCTCGCCGCTGGAAGCGGCATGGCCCTATCACTGGCGGGTACAGATTTCACCCTTGTCATCATCGTCATGGTGGTGGCGCTTCTGGCGCTCGCGGTCGCGGGAATGCTGGTACGTGAGGTCCTCGCCGCAGGACAGGGCACAGAGCGAATGCGCAATATCGCCGTCGCGGTGCAGGAGGGGGCGGCGGCCTACCTGAAACGGCAGTTCCGCACCCTCGCGGTGTTCATCGTCGTCATCCCCCTCCTGTTGCTTCTGCTCCCCGCCGACTCCTGGGCCATCGCCATCGGGCGCTCGGTCTTCTTCGCCCTCGGCGCCGTGCTGTCGGCGGCGACCGGCTTCATCGGCATGTGGTTGGCCGTGCGCGGCAACGTCCGGGTCGCCGCGGCGGCCCGGGGCGGCGACGACGCCTCCAACCACACCGCCATGCGCATCGCCTTCCGCACCGGTGGCGTCGCGGGCATGATCACCGTCGGGCTCGGTCTGTTCGGAGCCGCCGTCGTGGTGCTCCTCTACCGGGGCGACGCGCCCATCGTCCTGGAGGGCTTCGGCTTCGGCGCGGCGCTCCTGGCCATGTTCATGCGTGTGGGCGGCGGCATCTTCACCAAGGCCGCCGACGTCGGGGCCGACCTCGTCGGCAAGGTCGAGCAGGGCATCCCCGAGGACGACCCGCGCAACGCCGCCACCATCGCCGACAACGTGGGCGACAACGTGGGCGACTGCGCCGGTATGGCCGCCGACCTCTTCGAGTCCTACGCCGTCGTGCTCGTGGCCTCGCTGATCCTGGGACGGGTCGCCTTCGGCACCGAGGGCCTGGTGTTCCCGCTCCTGGTCCCCATGATCGGAGTGATCACCGCCATCATCGGCATCTTCCTGGTCGCTCCCCGCGCCCGGGACAAGTCGGCGATGTCGGCCATCAACCGCGGCTTCTTCCTCTCCGCGGCCATCTCCGCGGTGCTCGTCATCGGCACCGCCCTGTGGTACCTGCCCTCCAGTTTCGAGGAGCTGTCCGGCGTCAGTCCGCAGGTCCTGGCCGAGATCGAGGCGGCGGGAACCGACCCGGACCCGAGGGTCATCGCCATCGCCGCGGTCCTCATCGGCCTGGTCCTGGCCGCCGCCATCCAGCTGCTCACCGGCTACTTCACCGAGACCGACCGGCGTCCCGTCCGCGACATCGGCAACAGCTCCGAGACCGGCGCGGCGACCGTCATCCTCTCGGGCATCTCCGTGGGACTGGAGTCGGCCGTCTACTCCGCCCTGCTCATCGCGGGCGCGGTCTACGCCGCCTTCCTGCTCGGAGGAGGCTCCATCACCCTGAGCCTGTTCGCCGTCGCCCTCGCCGGCACGGGTCTGCTCACCACGGTCGGCATCATCGTGGCGATGGACACCTTCGGACCGGTCGCCGACAACGCCCAGGGCATCGCCGAGATGTCGGGTGACGTGGAGGGCCCGGGAGCCGAGATCCTCACCGGGCTCGACGCCGTGGGCAACACGACCAAGGCGATCACCAAGGGCATCGCCATCGCGACCGCGGTCCTGGCCGCGACCGCGTTGTTCGGCGCCTTCCGCACGTCCGTGCAGGAGCGGCTCGGGGACACCGAGGTGTTCTCCCTCTCCCTGGACCAGCCGGACGTGCTCGTCGGCGTCATCATCGGCGC
>CALGOD010000037.1 GCA_937957845.1 uncultured Nocardiopsis sp. | reverse complement strand
GCGGTACGGGTTCCCTCCGCTGTACCTCAGCTATGTGGACGTGGGGGACGCCTCCCAGGCCCTGCTGGAGGTGGTGGAGACCGGTGAGTGGCGTCAGGAACGCTTCGCCCAGCGGGCACAGGTGACCTGACCCTCGCCTCGTGGTGTTCGTCACCCGAGGCGTTCGCCGTGGCCTCGACGCGTTCCTCCGGCCGCTCACGCGGGCGGACGAAAGGAAGTGTGGCGAGGCACACGAAGGGCCCGTCCGCCGTCCTCGGGCGGGCCCATAAACCCCTCCCGGGCGGGGACTTTTCCCCTTTTCGGTCCCTCTCGGGTCCTTGTTCGTGGTGTATTGTCCTGAACACGCTGAGTCAATTTGCTTGACGGTGTTGCGTGCTTTGCCTCGTCATGGGCTAGTGTCCCTCGTGATCGGTTCGTGACGCGTGATCGATGAACCGATGCCGAGCCCTTGATCGGCCGAGCGCCGCAAGGGAGTCGAGACCTCTTCTTCCACGGGAACAGGGCCGCGCGGATCCACGCGCCCGAGCCGACGGAGAATCCTCCCGTTCCCGCCCGCCATCGCCACCCGCGACGCGGGAGAACCCTGTCCTGACACGCCCCCCGCGGGACGCGTCCAGCGTGCCCGTGTGCGCGGCGTGCCAGTGGTCTTCTCGGCCCTGTCGTCGACCCGGCTTCCAACTCATGAGCAAAGACACTCCCATTCAGCACGGCAAAGTCACCGCGACCTACTTCTGGGACGACGGCTCCGGCATCAACGGGGACACGGGCATGCCCGCCGGTGGCGAACCCATGCAAAAGGGCCTGTTCTCCAGCCCCAGTTGGCCGCTCGGTACCGAGGGGTACATCGTCTACGAGGAGCACAAGGTCGACTTCTTCATCGGAGACCGGGGGCCGGGCGTACCGTCCCACGACTGCGACGTGCTACTCGACATCGACGGTAAGACCTTCGCCGAGATCACCGGCCAGACCTGGGACGACACCGACTACACCGTCAGTGGTGGCAACGGTCACCTCCAGGTCGAGTACTACATCACCGAGTGGGGCGACGGACACGGCTCCGAGGGTGCTCCGCACCCCTTCCAACAGCCCGAGAACACGTGCGAGGACGCGGTCTCCCCGATTCCCGAGGAGGTCCTCGCCGAGGAGGAGCCGGAGGAGCCGGAGAAGGCGGCCCCCGAGGGCTTCGTCGACGGGTCCGGCCGAGAGGACACCGATCGGACTGCGGGGCCGGGGGAGGGCGAGGAGAGCGGGACCATGGGCGGCGACGGTGACGGTGGTGTGACCGCGGAGAGCGCGACCAACGACCTCTCCGCCTCCCGGCTCATGGGTTCGGACGGAGTGCCGGGCGGCGCCGGACTGCTCGTCCTGGCCGTCGTCTCGGTCCTGCTCCTGGCCCTGTACTCCGCGTGGACCCGGCGGCCCTCCGGTGCGCATGCCGGTGCCGCGTCCGAGGGCGGACGACTGCTGGAGCACAGCAGTGGCCGGCACAGCATGGGCCGGCGTCCGAACCGGGGATTCGGGCGGCCGTAAGCCAGGTGGTCACCGTGCCATCGGTCTCCCGCCACGATGAGGAGGCAGGACGGGCCGTCGGTCGCCGTTGACCGTGTCGGCCCGTCCGCGCCGTGGGCGGACCGACGCCGGGTCGGTGCGCCCCATCCCGTGCCGGCCCGTCGGAACCGTCCGCACCCGCTCGGTCGTCGGCGTCGTTGCCGCCGTCGGGGCGGATCTCTTCGGGGCCTGCCAGGAGGTCAGAGGGTTTCCGGTAGGGGTGGCGGAGGGGCGGCCGGACCCTCCGCGGTTCACAGGCCCGCTCTCGGCGCCGCCGGTCCGACGAGGGCCGGACCGCGGGGCGTGTGACGGCGGGAGGAGAGAGTGGGGAGCGACCCGCTCCCTCCGATCATGCGCTCGCGCACGTGTGCGGCGACCTTCTCCGCGTCCGAGCGGAAGGCGTCCAGGACCTGGTCGGTCTCCTCCTCGTTCCCGAGCACCCCCTCCGACCGCAGGAACGCCTCCGTGCGGAGCAGAGGATCACGCTCGATCCAGTAGGCCGTCTCCGGTCCGTCCCAGCGACGCTGCGGGGTCTCGGGGGCGGTGTGCGGGTCCACCCGGTAGGTGATCGCCTCGACGACGGCGGGCCCGGCGCCGGACCGTGCCCGGGCCAGGGCCTGGGAGATCACGGCGTGCACCGCCGCGACGTCGTTGCCGTCGACGCGGTGGTCCACCGGCTCGCGGCGGGTCGACCCATACGTGGAGGGGCTGGTCGCACGGTGGTCGTTCTGCACGAGGAAGACCACGGGGGCGTTCCACACGGCGGCGAAGTCGTAGGACTCGTGGGCGTCGCCCTCGCTGGTGGCCCCGTCGCCGATGAGGACGAGCGCGGCCACGTCACGACCTTTGCGGCGTGCGGCGTAGGTCAGGCTGACGGCGTGGGAGGCGTTCGTCGCCAGGGGGGTGCCCTGCGGGGCGCAGCGGTGGCGGTGGGGGTCGTATCCGGAATGACGGTCACCGCGGAACAGGGTCAGGGCCTGTACCGGGTCGACCCCGCGGGTGATCAGGGCGACGCTGTCGCGGTAGCTGGGGAAGAGCCAGTCCTGCTCCGACAGAGCCAGCACACCGCCGACCTGGGCCGCCTCCTGACCCGTCGAGGACGGGTACACGGCGAGGTGGCCCTGGCCGGCGAGTGTGCCGGCCTGCTGGTTGAAGCGGCGTCCGATGACCATGGCGCGGTGGAGGGCGGTGAGCCGGGTGGGATCGGGAGCGGTGAACAAAGGGTGTTCCACACGCCGGCCGTGCCGGTCCAGGAGGCGCACGGGCTCTGCCGACAGGAGCGGAGGAGCCTGACGAGATCCCTCATCGGTGTGCTTCATGTCTTGAATATGAGGTCAATCACCCCATATTGTCGATATCCCCGCGCCGATGCTGGACGAACTGCCCGGTAATGCGGCGTGTCGATCCTGATGTTCTTATGTGACCATCATGTGAGCGGTATGAGGTAAGACACATGGCCGTGCAGTTGGACGACATCGACCGTCGCATCATCTCCCTGCTCCGAGCCGACGGGCGCATGTCCATACGTGCGGTCGCCGAGCAGGCGCACATCTCCCGGGCCAACGCCTACTCGCGTCTGGAGCGACTCCGGGACGAGGGCGTCATCCGGGGGTTCACCGCCGTCATCGACCCCGAGAAGTACGGCACGGCCCTGTCCGCCTACGTGTCGGTGCGTATCGAGCAGCACTCCTGGGAGCGCTTCCGCGGTTACCTGCGTGACATCCCCGAGGTCGATCACGCTGCCCTGGTCTCGGGGGACGTCGACCTGCTGCTGTTGGTGCGGGTGACCGATGCCGCGGCCCTGCGCACCTTCGTCCTGGAACGACTCCAGCGCATCCCCGAGGTCAAGAGCACCCAGACCATGTTCATCCTGGACGAGCCGCCCCTGTGAGTCGTGCTCGGGAGAGGGGCGTGGCGCAGGTGCCCTCCAAGGGACCTCGACGCGCTCCTAAGCTGAGCCCATGCCCGAGTACCGCGTGGTCGACGCCTTCACCGACCGGCCCCTGTCCGGAAACCCCGCCGCCGTCCTGGTCCTGGACGAGGCCCGTCCCGATGCCTGGGCGCAGGGGGTGGCGGCCGAGTTCAACCTGTCCGAAACGGCTTTCGTGCGCCCGGTCGAGGCGGAGGGGGCCGACTACGAGCTGCGGTGGTTCACGCCCACGGTCGAGATCGACCTGTGCGGTCACGCCACCCTGGCCAGTGCCCACGTCCTGGCCGAGCTCGGAGTCCCCGGTCCCTACCGCTTCACCACGCGCAGCGGGATCCTCACCGTCACCCGGCACGGGGAGAAGCTGTGGATGGACTTCCCCTCCCGTCCTCCCAGGCCGGTCGAGGCACCCGAGGGGCTGGCGGAGGCCCTTGGTGCCGAACCCCTGTGGACGGGGCTGGGCGGAGGGGAGGACCTTCTGGTCGAACTCGCCGACGAGGGGGCCGTCCGGGGCCTGGCACCCGACATCGCCGCACTCGCCCGGCTGCCCCATCACCTGGTGATCCCCACCGCCCGTGCGGACGGGGAGCCCGACTTCGTCTCCCGTGTCTTCGCTCCCAACGTCGGTGTGCCCGAGGATCCCGTCACCGGCCGGGCGCACACCGTCCTGACGCCCTTCTGGGCACGACGTCTGGGCCGGAGCGG
>CALGOD010000036.1 GCA_937957845.1 uncultured Nocardiopsis sp. | reverse complement strand
CGACATCATAGACATCGTTTGCCCCCGCTTTGACACCAGACGTACCCGAGCCGCCCTCCGCAAACCCGATGGCGGCCAATGTCCGCTCGTGCGTTCCGCGTCCCGTAGGACGTCGGGACAACACGGTGTCCGGATGGGGACGGAATCGCAACTCTTCGTCACCGTCACTTCAACACACGGAAGAGCCCCTCACCGACAGATTACCCGCCTCCTTCCCGACCCCACCATCCGGTTGTGCATAAGACACCGGCCGACGGCAGAAGGCGTGGAACCGGTGTCGGGAGGTAAGTCGAACTGAGCCCGAGTAGCCCGCGAAAGCCTTTAGAGACGGGGGTTCACGTCACCTCGTCGAGATGGACGAGCATGCGTGTGTTCCCGAGCGTGTTGGGCTTAACGCGCTCCAGACCAAGAAATTCCGCGACCCCCTCGTCATAGGAACGCAGGAGTTCCTCGTACACGCGGGAGGAGACGGGCGTGCCCTGGATCGGGACAAAGCCGTGTTTGGCGAAGAAACTCGTCTCGAATGTCAGGCAGAACACACGGCGCACGCCCAAGTCACGTGCGGTGTCGAGCAGTTCGGTCACGATCCGGTGCCCGACGCCGAACCCGCGCAGGGACGGGTCCACCGCGACGGTGCGCACCTCCGCCAGGTCCTCCCAGAGCACGTGCAGGGCACCACAGCCCACCACACGGTACTCGGGCTCGGTGTCGGGCGTGTGGGGGACCACCTCGGCCTCGGCCACCCAGAACTCCTGGATGTCCTCGTAGAGGTTGACAGTGCTCTTGGAGAGCACACGCCGGTCGGAGGTGTAGGTGTCGACCAGGCGGCGGATGTGGACGACGTCGCGCGTGCGGGCGCGACGTACGTGAACACGGCGAACGGGCATGACCGAACCAGACTATGCCCAAGCCGGACGACGGGCGTACCCGGCATGGACGTGGAGCCCACGAAAAAACGTCGGCACCCACCGGAGGGGATCCCGGTAGGTGCCTTCGTACTCTCCCGCCGCCCGCGAGGCCTCTCACTCCTCGGGGACGCCGATCACTCCTGTCGCCACGGGGCGGATCAGATGAGCTGGCGTCTGGCCGCCCACACGACCGCTTCGATGGCCGTGTTCACTCCGAGCACGTCGCAGATGTTGCGAATGCGACGGCGCAGGGTCCGGGCACTGAGTTCGAGGTGCCTGGCGGCCACCTCGGTGGTGACACCGGTGGCGATCTCCGCGAGCAACTCCAGGTCCTCGGGATCCAGCTCCACCGACGTGTACGGACTGTTCACCACCGTCTCACGCGAGCGGGTCTGCAATGGGACCAAGTGCTCCCGGTTCTCCCGGGACTGGAGGGTTCCCTGCTCCTCGGGGGTACGTCGTACGAGTGTGGCCTGTTCCACTCCGTCCTCCCTCATCAATGTGAGTGCGGAACATCAGCTCGTCGCCTGGCGGACACGAACACACCGGACACGGGTCATCACCCCTGCCACGGCATGACGGAGGACGCCGTACGCCGTGAACTCCCCTCGCACCCCTCTGGCACAGAGGTACGGGGGTGGGCGTACGGGCCGCATGAACCGGTCGTCGGGGTCTGGGACGGACAAACCCCACCGAGGGCACACATGCGCACGGGGCGTCGGCGCCGGACACGTCCGGAAGGCCTTGTCCCCGTTCACCGTCGTTCTCGATCCACTTCGGCGAACTCACGGGCCTGAGCCCGCCCTCAGCACGCTAGGCGTCCGAGTTGTTACCGTCAAGACCCCATAAATCACCAGGAGCATCACTCCCATGACCCCCCGCGACAATGTGAGGGAAGGGAAAATTCATCTCCACATTGACCTGCGAAAACAATCTCCGGCGAAGAGGCGTCGTCCTGGGAGTGCGCTTATCGACAAAAATTCCGACCGGTCGGCGGCGAGCCTCTCCTCCGGAGCACCGACCCCGGCCGCACCTGCTGGGACACCGCGCATGCCCACGCCAGGGTCCTCGCCCGCGACGGGGCCCCCGCGTCACGAGCGCGAGGGCCCCGCCTACTTTCGGACATCCACCTCAGCGGATTAGACCCCGACAAATTCGGAGCAACAGGAATCCGAGTCAGTCTCCCGAGGGCTTCACGATCGGGAAAAGAACAGTTTCCCGAATGTTCTTTCCGGTGAAGGCCAGATCGGAAGAGCGGCATGGCGTACTCCAGCGCCCGCAGGAAGTCCTCGTCCAGCTGCATCGCCTCGAGATCACCCTCGGCCGCCATCAGGGACTGCTCCGTGAGGCGCTTGCGCTGCTCGACCGGGTCGATCAGCTCCGAGTACCCGGTGCCCAGCTCCATACCGAAACCGATCAGGTCCCACTTCTCGGTGAGCAGCGGGTCCTCGCGGTGCCGACGGGTGAGCGGGCTCGTCTCCACGGGGTAGTCCCGGACGAAGGTGGGCTGGATCAGGGTGTGCTCGACCAGCTCCTCGAAGACGTGCTCCACGAGCTTGCCCTGGCCCCACCCGGGGTCGTACTCCAGTCCCCTGCCCTCGGCCAGTCGACGCACCTTCTCGATCGGGGTACGCGGATCGATCTCGGTCCCCAGCGCCTCGGAGACCGCGCCGTACAGGGTGACCTGAGGCCATTCCCCGCCCAGGTCGTAGGACCGACCGTCCCGCTCGATCACGGTCGAGCCGAACACGGCGCGCGCCGCCTCCTGGATGAGCTCGCGGGTCACGTCCGCCACGACGTTGTAGTCGGCGTAGGCCTGGTAGAACTCCAGCATCGTGAACTCGGGGTTGTGCGTGGAGTCCGCGCCCTCGTTGCGGAAGTTCCGGTTGATCTCGAAGACCTTCTCCAGGCCTCCCACGACCAGCCGCTTGAGCGACAATTCCGGGGCGATGCGCAGGTACAGGTCCATGTCGTAGGCGTTGATGTGGGTGATGAACGGGCGCGCCGTGGCACCGCCGTGCACCCGCATCAACATGGGCGTCTCGACCTCGATGAAGTCGCGGGAGGTGAGCCCCTCCCGGATCGCCCGGATGGCCGCCGAGCGACGGCGCACCATCTGCTGGGACTCGGGGTTGACGATGAGGTCGACGTAGCGCTGACGCACGCGGGCCTCGGGGTCGGTCAGACCCTTGTGCTTCTCCGGCAGGGGGCGCAGGCACTTGGCCGTGAGCGTCCACTCCCGGACCAGGATCGACAGCTCGCCACGGCGCGAGGTGATGACCTCGCCCTCCACTCCCACGTGGTCGCCGAGGTCGATGTCGGCCTTCCAGGCGTCCAGTCGCTCCTGGCCGACCCTGTCCAGGGAGAGCATGATCTGGAGGTCACCGGTCTCGTCGCGCAGGGTGGCGAAGCACAGCTTGCCACCGGTGCGGTAGAGCATGATGCGACCGGCGATGGAGACCTCCACCCCCGTATGGGTGTCCGGTTCCAGGCCCTGGTGTTTGTCGCGCACGGACCCGATCGACGTGGTCCGCGGGAAGTTCACCGGGAAGGGGTCGGTGCCCTCCTCCCGCAGTCGGTCCAGTTTCTGTCGCCGGACTCGCATCTGTTCGGGCAGGTCGTCGTAGGAATCGTCGTGCGCGTTCACGCGCCCGATCCTACCGGCGTCGGCACATGGTCCTGGCCAGGGTCGGATCCTCCGGGGCGGGAGGGCCCGCCCCGGAAGCCGGAAGGGGATCAGCCGACGTTGCGTTCGAAGACCAGGCGCAGGCCGACGAGGGTCAGCCACGGTTCGTGCAGGTCCACGGTCTCGCACTCGTCCACGACGGTGGAGGCCAGACCTCCGGTGGCCACCACCGTCACGTCGTCGGGGGAGTCCGTGAGCTCGGCGACCATACGGTCCACGATCCCGTCCACCTGGCCCGCGAAACCGAAGACGATGCCCGAGCGCAGGGCCTCGGTGGTGTTCTTGGCGATGGCCGACCGCGGCTTGATGATCTCCACCATGTGCAGCTGGGCCCCGCGTCGGGAGAGGGCGTCCACGGAGATGTCGATACCCGGGGCGATGGCGCCTCCCACGTACTCCCCCCGGGTGCTGACCGCGTCGAAGGTCGTCGCGGTACCGAAGTCGACCACCACCGCGGGGCCGCCGTAGAGGTGGCCGGCGGCCAGGGCGTTGACGATCCGGTCGCTGCCCACCTCCTTGGGATTGTCCATCCGGATCGGCACCCCGGTCTTGACCCCGGGTTCCACGATCACGGCGGGGATGTCACCGAAGTGACGGCGGAACATGTCGCGCATCTCGTGCTGTACCGACGGCACCGAACAGCACATGGCGATCCCGTCGATCTCCTCCGGGCCTCGCAGGTTGCTGCTCTCGACCAGTCCCCTGAGCACCACGGACCACTCGTCGGCGGTGCGTCGCGTGTCCGTTCCCACCCTCCAGTGTTCGAGAAGATCGTCGGACGAGAAGAGACCGAACACCGTCTCGGAGTTACCGACGTCGATCGCGAGCAGCATGCTGGAGGCCTCATCCGTGGTCGAAGGGGTACGTCTCAAGGCATCTTCCATCAACCAGGGCGCTCACAACAGGTCAAGTGCGATATCCAGCGCGGGGCTGGAGTGGGTGAGCGCTCCGACCGCCAGGTAGTCCACCCCGGTGCGGGCCACGTCGGCCGCCACGTCCAGGGTCAGACCGCCCGAGGACTCCAGCCGGGCACGGCCCGCCACCAACGAGACCGCCTCCCTGAGCCGCTCCACGGTGAAGTTGTCGAGCAGGATCTCCTCGGCACCCGCGGCGATCGCCTCCTCGATCTGGTCGATCCGGTCCACCTCGACCTCCAGGGGGAGTCCGGGGAAGCGCGCCCGGACCGCGCGAACGGCCTCCGCGACTCCTCCCGCCGCGACCACGTGGTTGTCCTTGATGAGTCCGGCGTCGCTGAGGCCGTAGCGGTGGTTGATCCCGCCCCCGCAGCGCACCGCGTACTTCTCCAGGGCTCGCAGTCCGGGGTGTGTCTTGCGGCTGTCACGGATCCGGGCTCCGGTCCCGGCCACCGCGTCCACCCACGCACGGGTGGCGGTGGCGATTCCGGACAGGTGGGTGAGGAAGTTCAGGGCGGTGCGCTCGGCGGTGAGCAGGTCGCGGGTACGGGCGGTGACGCTCATCAGCACGTCACCGCGCTTGACCGTCGCACCGTCCTGCGCACTCCTGTCCACTTCCAGGGCACCGTCGCAGACCAGCCAGAACACGAGTTCGGCGATCGCGATCCCGCTGACGGTACCGTCCGCGCGGGCCACCACCTGGGCGGTGCGCACCTGGTCGGCCGGGATCGTGGCCCCGGTGGTGACGTCCAGGCCCGCCCCGGCGGTGAGGTCCTCGGCCAGGGCACGTCGGACCAGTTCCACATGGGACTGGGAGGGCGCGGTGTGGGGAAGCCTGAACTCGGCGCGCGAGTCCGGATCGGGCCGCGTGGTCGTTCCCCGCCCCCGGTCCTCCGAGGGCGCCGTCGGAAAGGCGATGGCGTCCAGTTCCACGACGAGCGAGGGCGGTAGTGAGGGCGTCCAGTCCTCATGTGCGGTCACGGTGGTGCTCCCTTCCAGTCGGACGATGACGGGCCGGCTCCGGAGTTCGGGTCGTGGCCGGGGATGGTCGGCCCTTTGGTGAGAGCCCCTGCTCTCGGTCCTGTGCAGCGCCGCGGCGGCCACGAGCCGGGCCACGGTGAGCAGGTTGGCGGTCTCCCAGCACTTCACGTCGGGAGTGGCCGGGGAGTCCGGGTGGGCGAGGGCGTCGAGTTCGGCGACCAGCTCGACCAGCCCCTCACCGGTGCGCAGCACCCCCGCATGGCGCGACATCAGCGTACGCACATGGGAGGCGGTGGAGGTCGGGACGAGCGGCGTGACGGTTCCGGCGGTGACACCACGCGGGGGCGGAGGAGCGGGTTCCAGCACCAGGCGGGCGGCGATCCGGTCGGCGTAGACCAGCCCTTCCAGTAGGGAGTTCGAGGCGAGCCGGTTGGCGCCGTGCACTCCGGTGCGGGCGACCTCTCCGACGGCCCACAGTCCGGGAACCGAGGTGCGACCGTCGATGTCGACCTCGGCTCCGCCGGAGGCGTAGTGGGCGGCCGGGGCGACGGGGATGGGGCGGGTCAACGGATCGATCCCGTGCTCGCGGCAGGAGGCGAGGATGGTCGGGAAACGGCTCTCCCAGGTGGCCCCGCCGAAGTGACGGGTCTCCAGGTACACGTGGTCCACACCCTGCTCGGCCATGGTGCGGGCGATGGTGCGCGCCACCACGTCCCGGGGGGCGAGGTCGGCCAGTTCATGGACTCCCTCCATGAGGCGCTCGCCCCGGGCGTCCACGAGATAGGCGCCCTCCCCTCTCAGGGCCTCCGAGACCAGGGGCTGCCGTCCACGCGCCCGCGGACCGAGCCAGAGGACGGTGGGATGGAACTGGATGAACTCCAGGTCGCGCAGGCGTGCCCCGGCACGGGCCGCCAAGGCGAGGCCGTCACCGGTGGACACGGGCGGATTCGTGGTGGAGGCGAAGATCTGACCCATGCCGCCGGTGGACAGGACCACGGCGGGGGCCAGGACCGCTCCGACCCCGTCACGGGCACCCTCGCCCATGACGTGCAGGGTGACTCCGCACACGTTCCCGGTGGCGGGGTCTCGTAGGGCGTCCAGGGCGATGGCGTGCTCGATGACCTCGATCCGCTCCTCGGCGAGCACCGCGGTGACGAGTGCGCGCTGGATCTCGGCCCCGGTGGCGTCCCCGCCCGCGTGGGCGACCCTGTCGACGCGGTGACCGCCCTCCCGGGTCAGGGACAGCCGGCCGTCGTCGGTGCGGTCGAAACGCGCCCCCAGGTCGATGAGCCAGCGCAGGGCCTCGGGTCCCTCGGTGGCGAGGACGTTGACGGCGTGGGGATCGCACAGGCCCGCTCCGGCGAGGTGGGTGTCGACCATGTGGGCGACGGGACCGTCCTCGGGGGCCATCGCTGCGGCGATCCCACCCTGGGCGTAGGCGGTGGATCCGGTGGACAGGCGGTCCTTGGTGACCAGGAGCACCCTGCCGCTCCCGCCTCGCTGGACGTAGCGCAGCGCCGTGCTCAGGCCCGCGATACCCGAACCGATGATCGCTACGTCCGCCTCGACCGTCCACCCCGGTTCGGGGGCGTCGAGCCGGGTCTGGGTGGGTGTGTTCATCCGGATTCTCTCTTCTCGGAAGGCCGCCGGCGCGGGACGCCTGTACGGAGTCGGGGTGTCCGGGGCGCCGCTCGGTGGGTTCTCGCCCGAACCGAGGTGCGTTCGGACGGCACCGGACGGCCTTCGGTTCCCCACGTCCGGGTGTGGCCGTGCCCGACCGCGTTCGATGGTGGGGGCGGGAGGAACCCCTCGGAGGAACCGCCTAGAGGTCCACCGACACGTTGTCGATGAGCCGGGTCCCGCCCACCCGGGCGGCGACGGCCAGGACGGCTTCCCCCTCGTGTCCTGAGGTGACGTCGGCGAAGGTGTCGGGGTCGACCAGGGCGAGGTAGTCGACCTCGACCGGCGGTTCGGCCTTGGCGGCCTCGTCCAGAACGGCTCCGGCCGCCGTGCGAACGGCGTCGGGACCGTCCGCGGCGACACGGCGGCCCGCCTCCAGGGCACGCGACAGGAACAGGGCGCTGGCCCGTTCCTCGTCGGACAGGTAGACGTTGCGGCTGGCGGTGGCCAGGCCGTCGGGGTCGCGCAGGGTGGGCGCGCCGACGATCTCCACGGGCATGTTGAGGTCGGCGACCATGCGGCGGACCACCGCCAGCTGCTGGGCGTCCTTGCGGCCGAAGACCGCGACGTCGGGACCGACCAGGTGCAGCAGCTTGCCGACCACGGTGAGCACACCGTCGAAGAAGCCGGGCCGGAAGGCCCCTTCGAAGCGTTCGCCCATGGAGCCGGCCCGGACGGTGACCATCTGCTCGGTGGGGTACATGGTGTTGACCGTGGGGGCGAAGACGACGTCGACGCCCTCCTCGGCGCACGCGACGAGGTCGGTGTCCAGGGTGCGCGGGTAGCGGTCGAAGTCCTCGTTCGGACCGAACTGGAGCGGGTTGACGAAGACGCTCACCACCACGGTGTCGGCCTGCTCGCGGGCCAGCCGCATGAGGCTGCGGTGCCCCTCGTGCAGGGCCCCCATGGTGGGGACGAGGGCGGTCCTTCCCGCCCGGGCGAGGGCTGCGCGCAATTCGTCGGGCGTGTGTACGAGTCGGGGCCCGCCGGAGGGCGCGGGCTGCGGCGCGGATTCGCTCATCGGTGGTTTCCCTTGGTGGTGCGGTCCGGGGCGGGTGCGACGGGGGTCGGGTGCCGGCGGGCAGCCGGCCTCAGCGACGCAGGACGTCGAGCAGGTGCGCCGCGTCCTCGGGCTTGAGCATCCCGGCGTTGATGGCGCGGTCGGCGGTGAGCCGGGCGAGTTCGACGTAGCTGGCCACGCCCTCCGGGGCGGTCGAGCGCAGTTGCTCGATGTGCCCGGCGACGGTTCCGGCGTCACCGCGCAGAACGGGACCGCTCAGGCCGTGGATGCCCAGTCGCAGGGCGTTGTCCAGGGCGGCGCTGAGCAGGGGGGCGAGCATGCGTCCGGGTTCGGGGACCCCGGCGGAGGCCAGCAGGGAGGCGCT